>NZ_JBFULI010000035.1:0-60341 GCF_056400405.1 Pseudomonas sp. P5_B3
CCCAATGAAACAAGGGACATCAGCTCAACGATGGTCGAAAACAACAGCTCACGCGGGTACTGGCGTTGACGGTGTTCTTCAAACACCTGATCAACCCATTCGGCAGGAACAGCCTGCTCCAGTATCAATTTCGTCATGACACTGGCCGGTGTCTTTTTTTCAAACCGCGCTAGAACTTCTGCCCACATCGTTTTCGTCACCCTGACTGGTTTTTAGGGGATTCTAAACGAAGACCTTGAAAGGGCTGGCCCTTACGGCGGGTCACTTGGAAAAGCGCCAAGTAACCAAGCGCTCTTGCCCCTTTCGTTCGGTGCCTCGCCTAGGCTCGGCATGCCCTCGCTCCGGTCCTGCTCCGTGGGCCCGCCGCGATCGGCCATCCATGGCCGTGCGCGGCTAACCCGGCATCCATGCCGGGTTGCCCACTGCGCAGAACCTCCACTCGGCCTCTCGAGGGGGCGGTGCATCAAGATCAAAAGCTGCAGGCGAGCTAACGCTCGGCCTGTTGGGTGGTGAAAAGCAGAGCGGATGTGTTCTGATTTTTTGTGGGGTTGGCTTGTCGGGTCGCCGCATCGCTGCGATGGCGGCCTGTCAGCCGATCAATCTTCTCCGGATGTACCCAGTCCAACTGTGGGAGCCTGCTCGCGAAGCTGTTGATCTTGGCCTGCGAACTGAACGGCATCGTCAAGCACTACATCGTCTGACCGCGACAGTATCCATCACCCCACCAACAGTAGAGCCTGCCGTCGAATGCCGATTTTCAGCGTTCGAAGGCTGTCGGGGCGGCGCTTTCAGCATCCTCGTCTGTGGCGACACAATAGACTGAAGGCTGTCTCGGAACAGGACTCGACCATGCTCAACAATCGCCTGAAAGACCCCAGCCTGCTGGTAGAACTCGCTTACATCGACGGTCAGTGGATCAGCGCCGACAACGCCGCCACCCTGGACGTTATCGACCCGGCCAGCGGCCAGTTGCTCGCCCGCGTACCCGCGATGCACGGCAGCGAAACCCGACGCGCCATCGAAGCTGCCGAACGCGCCTGGCCGGCCTGGCGCGCACGCCCGGCGGCAGAACGGGCGGCGCTGCTGGAGCGCTGGTATCAGGCGATGATCGACAACCTGGACGATCTTGCGTTGATCATGACCTGCGAGCAAGGCAAGCCACTCAACGAAGCCAAGGGCGAGATCCGCTATGGCGCCAGTTTCGTCAAATGGTTCGCCGAAGAAGCCCGCCGGGTTTACGGCGAAACCATCCCGGCACCCGGCGGCGACCGCCGCTTGCTCACGCTTAAACAGCCGGTTGGCGTCTGCGCCGCGATCACCCCATGGAACTTCCCCAACGCGATGATCACCCGCAAATGCGCGCCGGCCCTGGCCGCCGGGTGCCCGGTCATCGTCAAACCCTCGGATCTGACTCCGCTGTCCGCCCTGGCTCTGGCGGTGCTTGCCGAGCGCGTCGGCATTCCGGCCGGGGTGTTCAACGTAGTGACCGGTATGCCCGTCGGCATCGGTGAAGAACTGACCGGCAACCCGACGGTGCGCAAAATCTCCTTTACCGGTTCCACCGCTGTCGGTCGGCTGCTGATGCGTCAGAGCGCCGAACACATCAAGCGCCTGAGCCTGGAACTGGGCGGTAACGCGCCATTCATTGTGTTCGACGACGCTGATCTGGAACAGGCAGTGGCCGGCATCATGCTCAGCAAGTTCCGCAACGCTGGCCAGACCTGCGTTTGCGCCAACCGGATCCTGGTGCAGGAGGGTATTTATGAGCGCTTCGCCCAGCGCTTGGTGGAGGAGGTGGGCAAACTCAAGGTCGGCAATGGCCTGGACGCAGATTCCACCATCGGCCCACTGATCAATGCAGCGGCGGTGAGCAAGGTCGCTCGACATATCGACGACGCTTTGAGTCAGGGAGCCCGTCTGCTCTGTGGCGGCGTCCCCGAGGGCGACAGCCAGTTCGTCCAGCCGACGGTGCTCGGTGAGGCCCATGCCGGGATGCTGCTGGCCAACGAAGAAACCTTCGGCCCGGTCGCACCGCTGATGCGCTTTACCAGTGAAGAAGAAGCGCTGGCCCTGGCCAATGCCACGCCTTATGGTTTGGGCGCTTATTTCTTCACCCAGGACTTGCGCCGTTCATGGCGGTTCGGCGAGGCGCTGGAGTTTGGCATGATCGGTCTAAACACCGGGCTCATCTCCATGGAAGTCGCCCCATTCGGCGGTATCAAACAATCGGGTCTGGGTCGTGAAGGCAGTAAGTACGGCCTGGATGAATACCTGGAAATCAAAGCCTTCCACATCGGTGGGCTGTGATCCGGTCACCGTTTGAACAGGACATTGAGGAGCCACGATTGATGAGTAAAACATTCAGAATCGCCGCGATTGCCGGCGATGGTATCGGCAAGGAAGTCTTGCCTGAAGGGCTGCGGGTACTGGAGCAGGCCGCGAAGAAATGGCAGCTGGATTTGAGCATCGAAGTGCTCGACTGGGCGCACTGCGATTACTACCTGGAACACGGGCAAATGATGCCCGCTGACTGGTTCGAACAACTCAAGGGTTTCGACGCGATTTACTTTGGCGCCGTGGGCTGGCCGGACAAAGTGCCGGATCACATTTCCCTGTGGGGTTCGCTGCTGAAGTTCCGCCGTGACTTCGACCAATACGTGAACATCCGTCCGGTGCGGTTGTTTCCCGGTGTGCCGTGTCCGCTGGCCGGACGCGAAGCCGGGGATATCGATTTCGTGGTGATCCGCGAAAACACCGAGGGCGAGTATTCCTCGGTCGGCGGCAAGATGTTCGAAGGCACCGAGCATGAGTTCGTGCTGCAGGAGTCAGTGTTCACCCGGCGCGGTGTGGACCGGATTCTCAAGTTCGCCTTCGATCTGGCCCAGACCCGGCCGCGCAAACGTCTGACCGCGGCCACCAAGTCCAACGGCATTTCCATCAGCATGCCGTACTGGGATGAACGCACGGCGTTAATGGCACAGCAGTACCCGGACGTCACTTGGGACAAGCAACACATCGACATTCTCTGTGCGCGCTTCGTGCTGCAGCCAGATCGTTTCGATGTGGTGGTGGCGTCGAATTTGTTCGGCGACATTCTGTCCGACCTGGGACCGGCCTGCGCCGGTACCATCGGCATCGCCCCCTCGGCCAACCTCGATCCGGAGCGGCGCTTTCCCTCGCTGTTCGAACCGGTCCATGGCTCGGCGCCGGATATCTATGGGCAGAACATCGCCAACCCGATTGCGATGATCTGGTCCGGTGCCTTGATGCTGGATTTCCTGGGCAATGGCGATCAGCGTTACCGTGCGGCCCATGACGGTATTCTCAAGGCCATCGAGCAGGTCATCTCCGAGGGACCGATCACCCCAGATCTGGGCGGGCAGGGCTCGACCCAGGATGTCGGTATGGCAATCGCCGCGGCGCTTTAAATCCGGATAACAACAGGTCGGCTGGAAAGCTCCACTCACTCTTGTGTCTCACCCTTTTAGCCCGTCCACACTGCGGGCTTTTTTTGATTCGACCTTGGTTCCCGAAGCGATGTGTTCCGGGATTGCTTGTAAAACCGCAGGCAGCGTTCAGAAAATATAAATGCGAATACGTATCAAAAGCTGATGATGCGATATACCATACGCCGCGAATTATTGGCACGTATGCCGTCCCATTTGGCTATTTTCTCAAGGTTTCTTCGATGCGTCGTACTCTGGTTTCTATCTGTGTGCTTCAGGCGTTTTCCGCTTCCTCCTGGGCGGAGCAAGTCACAACCGATAAAACCAGTCTGGAGTTGCAAGCGACAGACATCGTTGGCACGGCTGACTTTGAAACGGCGTTGGGGCCGGTTGATGGATATCGTGCGACGCGTTCGGCCAGTGCAACGCGTACCGACACCTCGATCCACGAAATACCACAATCCATCACTGTGGTGCCCAGGGATGTCGTGGAGGACATCAGTGCCACCCGGTTGCAGGACGCGCTCGATTACGCCGGCGGGGTGGGGCGGGCCAATAACTTCGGTGGCCAGGGCTTGACCACGTTTACCGTGCGTGGCTTTACCACTGGCGAGTTCTACCGCAACGGCTTCCCGATCAACCGTGGTTATCCGAACATGCCGGATGCGAACACCATCGAGCGACTGGAAGTACTGCGAGGGCCGGCGACCATGCTCTATGGCCGAGGCGATCCAGGCGGCACATTCAACGTCATCTCCAAACAACCCTTGGCCATGCCAACGGTGACGCTGGGTAGCCAACTCGATGACCATGGAATGAAGCGTGGCACGCTGGACGCCTCCGGCCCGTTGGATGAAGAAGGCCGACTGGCCTATCGCCTGAACGTGGTGGGTGAGGGCGGTGATACCTTCCGCGATCATGTCGAAACCGAACGTTACGGCGTGACGCCGGTGCTTTCCTGGCAGGCCACCGACGACACCAAGGTGATTTTCGAAGGCGACTTCATGCGCAATAACCACCCGCTCGATCGCGGCGTGACCCGCTTTCCGAATCAGATTGGCACCGCGTCCCGCGATACCTTCTTCGGTGAAAAAGACGTTGGCAAATTGCACAACGACAACAACATGGCGCAATTGCGGTTCGAGCATCTGCTGAGCGATAACTGGACGTTGGGCGGCGGATTCCAATGGCTCGACGGCACCCTCGAGGGGAACGCGGTCGAAGCCAACGGTGTGGCCGCGGACGGGCGAACCCTGGGCCGTAACTTCAACTACCGCAAGCTGGAGTGGACGGACAAGGACACCCAACTCAACCTCACCGGACATTTCACCGCAGGCGGTTTCGATCACACCTTGCTGACCGGCGTCGAATATGAGGATTACGACTACCAGGCGATCATCCAGCGCTCCAGTGGGGCTGTGAGTGCGTACCCGATTGATATCTTCAACCCGGTATATGGTCAACCTCGTCCAGCTTTGACCCGAACCCCGACTAACGACAAAGAAAACCTCAAGACCTACGCTGCTTTCGTTCAGGATCAGGTGGCCTTGACCGAACGTTTGAGAGTCTTGGCCGGGGCCCGTTTCGAGCGCTTCGAGCATGACTACGAAACCTTTGTGCCAGGCGGCAGAAGCTGGGATGCCAGCGACAATGCAGTGACGCCGCGCATAGGGGTGACCTATGACCTGACCGACACCGTGGCGATCTATGCCAATACGGCGCGCTCGTTCAAACCCAATACCGGTGCCAGTCGCCAGGGCGGTGGTTTCGAACCGGAAAAGGGCAAATCGTATGAACTGGGTCTCAAGTGGGAAGCGCTGGACAGTCAATTGAGTGTCGACGCGGCGATCTACCACATTGAAAAGCGCAACGTGCTCACCACCGATCCTGTGGACTCGACCTTCAGTGTCGCGGCAGGCGAGGTGCGCAGCCGTGGTCTCGACCTGAACGTCGCCGGCAATCTGACCCCGCAATGGCGAGTGATTGGCGGCTACGCCTATGTCGATGCCGAAGTGACCAAGGACAACGTCATCAAATCCGGCACCCGACTGATGAACATTCCACAGAACAGTTTCAGCCTGCTCAATGTCTACGAGTTCCAGGATGGCGCACTCAAGGGATTGGGTCTTGGGACAGGCCTCAGGTACGTCGATGAGCGCGCAGGACAGACCGCCAATACAGCGTTTTCAATGGGCAGCTACACGGTTGTCGATTTGCTGAGCTACTACAAGGTCAACGACAAAATCAGGCTCAATCTGGATGTAAAAAACCTGACTGACGAAGACTATGAGGAAGGGGCATTCGGCAACGTTTACGCCTATCCAGGGGTGCCGAGAACCGTGCAGGTTGGTATTTCTTACACCCTCTAGGCGATCCAGTGAATCCTGCAGCGGTTCGCTAAAGCCGATATAAATCAGGGGTTAGTATTTTTTTACCGAGCCTTCGAGTGTGCGCGCCTGAGCGTCAATGGGCGGGTCCCTGGACTCCTCGGTGACTGGCGTATCGTCGGCCATGGATTTGCGGAACCCCCTGATCGTGTCACCGAGATCCGACCCCAAGCCTTTCAGGCGCCTGGTTCCGAACAGCATGACCACGATCAACAGGATGATCAGGAGTTTTCCGGTACTGAAGCCACCTAATCCCATTGTCTGTACTCCGCAACTGATTGATCGATTTTGTGGTGGGGCCGGCGGAGGAAAACTCATCTGCCGGCGCTAACGCGGTTCGAGTTACTTGACGACGTAGAACTTGCGTACATAGGCGCTGCTGTTCCAGGCGCATGGTGCGCCTCGGGGCACGAACACTGTATCGCCAGTGTTGACCGTCAGATGTGTCCCGTCCGCCACCTGGAGGGTGACGCTGCCTTCGAGCAAGTGCATCAGTTCATGCAGCATGTGCGGCCTCGCCTTGCGGGTATAGGGTGTCGAGTCCCAGACGCCGATACGCAGGTTGGTCGCTTCTTCGACAAATAAATTGTGCGAGCGACATTGCGGTGCCGGGCTTAGCAGGATTTCTGCATCCGGTGCTGCCGAGGGAGAGAGCAGGGTTAGCTGGGGGAGAGGCGTTAACCCGGGATTGCACGCCTCAACGAGCTGGGTATCGGCGCAGAATGCCCAGAGAGAGTCGGGTTGCGCTTCGACTTGAAGAGATGTGCCCCGGGCAATCACTGCGCTATCACCGGGATTGAGTTGGAGCGTGCCATCCTGGCTCTGCAGGGTGACTTGTCCTGCGTGTACCACGATCATTTCGCTGTAGGGATATTCATCGACGCTGAATTGTCCGCTCGCCTGGACCACGCCGGCAGCTATGTCATCCGTCCCGACATATGCAATGTGCCTGTCGAACGGATCGTTGGCTCCTAGCGAGCCGGGGGTAAATTTTGTTGAAACGGGACTGCCGTCGGCGTGTGCCAGCAGCACTGCAGTGGGCTCTTGCATGAAGGAGTTTCTCCAGAAATATGCGTCGTGTGGCGTTGGATGGATCTGTGGGGTTTGTCAGGCGATGGCCTGAGTCACCAGCGCAAACTGGCGCACTGCGCCGATAGCCTGCGGTGGGGTGCCACGGGCCATTTGCGCAACGGTGTCGACCTGCTTCAGCCCGGCCTCTTCCAGCCAATGGGCCAGTCCGCTATCGGACGATATATCCATGCGCACGAATGCGTCCGGCACTTGGGCCAACAACACCGCGATCAAGTGTTTGGCCTGCTCTGGACTTTCCGCGATGACCGGGCCGATGCAGCGACCACGGCCGAATGGGCGCAGCATGGCGAAGGCACGTAGCTGACCCTCGCGCTCGATACCGACCGAGTGTTCGACACTATCGAACAGCTCATTGAGCACGGCCTGTCTGTTCAGGCCGCTGCCGGCGTTGGCCAGTTCGATTTGATCGCTTCGATCGGCTTCGGTCAGCGGGCGGCAGCGCTCACCGGCTGGCAGATCATTGGGTACTGGAGACAGCGCTTGCCCCTGATGTTGTTGAATATGTCCAAAGTCAATGAATCCCTGACTGGCATAAAGTGGGGCGCCGGCCAGCGTCGCATTGAGCATGGCGGTACGTGAACCGCAAGCCTCAAGTGCCAGTTCCATCAGCTTGCGACCGATACCCTGGCCCTGGTACTCATCACTGACGATCACCAGGCCGATAGTGGCGTAATCTCCCTGCACGCAGGTGAACGCGGTACCTATCAGACGACCTTCATGTTCTACGACAAAACCCTGCGCGATGCGTTGCAACATGGCCCATTCCTCCAGGCGGTGGGGCCATTTCAACTGTACGGACAAGGCGTGGGCCAGCGGCACATCGGCCGGGGTGATGGGGCGATAGGTATATGCAGGGCGTTGCGAGTTGGACATGACAGATCTCCGTAGACGGGGAGCGTGACCGGTCGGATTTCTCCGCTGAAAGTATTGGTATCTCACCTGCTGCGAGGCCTGACAAGAGGCCCCCATTGATTCGGTAGATTCTTTAAGCGACAGCTCTGTACGCCACATTTACTGCTCAAATGAGAAGCAGGATCGGCAGCAAATACTGGATCGGCTTTCAGGATGCAGAGCAAAGCAAAAGGCACTGCTGATGGGGGAAGTTGCTTAAAGAAAGGCGCCCGGATGGGCGCCTCAAGGCTAAGGGAGCGCGGAGCAGACCTTCAACAAAACCGGCCGGTCCACAGATAAAACCGGCCAGGACCAAACGTTACAGAATGCTCAGCGGATACTCGATGATCAGGCGCACCTCGTCGATATCGCTCTCGAACGAGGTCGCGCGTTGCTCAGTAACTTCGCTCGCGGTCAACCTGGCCAAGCATTGATTCACCACGTTGATGCCGGCGGATATTCTCCAGCAACACGCTAAACGCACTTTCCGGTTGGGTCATCGCAGCGATATGCGGTGTCAGCAATATCTGCGGATGGTGCCAGAAGGGATGGTCCGGCGCCGCCGGCTCCTGTTCCAGTACGTCGAGCACCGCCGCGCTGAGCTGGCCGCTGGCCAAAGCCTCCAGCAGATCCTCTTCTATCAGGTGCCCACCCCGGCCCATGTTGACCAAGGCAGCACCCTTGGGCAGGTGCTGGAACAACTGTCGGTTGAGAATCCCTTTAGTCTCCTCGGTCAATGGCAAGACACAAACCACGATGTCGCAACGGCCGAGGAAGGCCGGAAGTTGCTCAGCGCCCGCAAAGCAGTCCACCCCGGCAATGCGATGCTCACTGCGTGCCCAGCCTGACAAGTCGAATCCAAAGGTCTGCAAGGTGGCTAGAATCTGTTGAGCCTGCGTGCCGAGCCCCATCACACCTACCCGACGTTTGGCTGCCGGTTGCAGCAGGTGAGCCTGCCAGCACCGAGCCATTTGTTGCTGGCGATAACGGAGCATATCCCGGTGCAGGCTGAGCACCGCAAAACTGGCGTACTCGCACATGCCCCGGGTGATGCTCGGGTCGAGTAAACGTACCACCGGCAGGGTCGTTGGCAGACGGTCAAGGTCAAGTTGGTCGACCCCGGCCGACAAGGCGAACAGTACCTGCAGGTTTGGCAACAATGTTTCGAGATCGTCCGGCGCCTGCCAGGCTGCCAGGTAGCGAATATCCTTCGGATCGCCGATGTCCGGCCAGGCACGCCATTCGATATCCGGAGCGTGCTCAGCGAATAGGCGTTTCCATTGTTCGCCGCGCACCGGGTCAGCTTTATAGAGCAGGGCCATGGGTAACTTCTCGCTTCAGATTGGGAGTATCCAGCATGCCCGAGTGGCAGAGCAGGATATGTCGAAAGAATCGGCGTAAACGCATAACGTTGCGTTGTATGGGGTGCACGTCGGCAGATTCCATGGGAGCTGGCTACAGCTGAAGGATTCTGCTGTTTACCGGGGTGAAAACAGTCGATCCGAATTTCTCAGAGGCCAAGTTCGGCTTAGACAATTGCGTCGAAAGCTTAACCTTTGGAACACATCGCAGCCGTTTCCCGGTTGCCAGGTTCACTATGGGAGATGCCATGAACAGTAAAGTCGAAGAAACCCCGAGTTTGCTCCGTCAGCGCGATCAATTCGTGCCACGGGGTTTGGTCACGGCACACCCGCTGGTCATCGACCGGGCCCAGGGTTCTGAAGTGTGGGACGTGGACGGGACGCGCTACCTGGACTTCGTCGGCGGCATTGGCGTTTTGAACATCGGTCACAATCACCCGAAGGTGGTCGCGGCAGTGCAGGCCCAATTGCAAAAGATCAGCCATGCTTGCTTCCAGGTGGTGGCCTACAAACCCTACATTGACCTGGTACAGCGCTTGTGCGAGTTGGTGGGTGGCCAAGAAGCCTACAAGGCAGCGCTGTTTACTTCCGGTGCAGAGGCGGTAGAGAACGCGGTGAAGATCGCCCGCGCGCATACCAATCGTTCAGCCGTTATCTCCTTTCGTGGCGGTTTCCATGGGCGTACTTTACTGGGTACGACGCTGACTGGCATGAGCCAACCCTACAAGCAGAACTTCGGGCCCTTCGCTCCAGAAGTCTTCCATACCCCATACCCTAACGCCTATCGCGGTTTCAGCAGCGAGATGGCTTTGCAAGCGCTTAACGAATTGCTGGCGACTCAAGTCGCTCCGGATCGAGTAGCTGCGATCATCATCGAGCCGGTGCAGGGCGACGGAGGCTTCCTTTGCGCGCCGCCGGAATTTCTCCAGGCACTGCGGGCTCTGACCGAACAACATGGCATCGTGCTCATTCTCGATGAAATTCAGACCGGTTTCGGCCGTACCGGCAAATGGTTCGGTTTCCAGCACGCCGGAATTCAACCGGATCTGGTCACAGTCGCCAAGAGCCTGGCCGGTGGTTTGCCAATATCGGGCGTGGTAGGTCGTGCGCACATCATGGACGCGCCATTACCCGGTGGTCTCGGCGGTACCTACGGCGGTAACGCCCTGGCTTGTGCGGCCGCGTTGGCGGTGATCGAAACTTACGAGCAGGATCAGTTGCTCGAGCGTGGTGAGGTATTGGGTGAGCGGCTGCGTCAGGGCCTGCTGCGCTTGCAGGCGCGTCACCCTCGTATTGGTGACGTGCGCGGCACCGGCTTCATGCTGGCAATCGAATTGATCAAAGACGATGAGGCCCGCAGCCCCGATGCAGAACTCACCCAACAACTGATCGATCAGGCCAGGGTTGGTGGGCTGTTGGTGATCAAATGCGGGGTGTACCGAAATGTGCTGCGCTTCCTGGCTCCTCTGGTAACCGAAGAAAATCAGATCGACGAAGCGCTGACAATTCTTGAAGCGGCATTATTACGAGTGTTGGATTAATCTCAGGTCTCGGTTGGCGCAATGTAGCAATGCGCCGACCGAGGGCATTTAGCGCACATGGATTGATGAATGCATCATGGGAGGCTACACACCATGTACCTGACTGATTATCGTGCACTGCTGATCGATTGCGACGAAGTCCTGGTCGATCGGGATTCCGGTATCTGGACGGCCCTGCAACCCTTGCTCGAAGACCATCCGGGCATGCCAGGCAGGGAAGAGGTATTGGCTGATTTTGACGAGGCGGTGCGCACGCTCTACCCACGTTTTTCCGAACTGGGTTTCAGTGGCTTATTGTGCTTTGCTCATCGTCAGCTGGCAGAGCGTTTTGGGCTCAAGGCCAGTTGGGAAGAGGGCATGAGTTTCGCCCGTTCGGCATGCAACTGGTCACTGTTCGAGGACGCGCCCGGTGCCATGTTGTATCTGCGCAAATTCTATCGGCTGCTGGTGTACTGCGATCGAGATGCCGAGGATCGCGAACAGCTCTGCGAGCGTTTGGGGATTGTGCCCGAAGACCTGCATTCCCGAGCCAGTAATCCATTGGAGGACAGCGAGTGGTTGCTGGCCAACAACCTGGAGCCCAAAAATATTCTGCAGATTTCCAGACCTCCTGCGCAGCCGCCAAAATCGGCTGGATTGTGCCTGATCCGCCGTGGCCATGAGAATTATACTCAGGAAAATTCCGCAGATTTTTACATCACTAGCATGGCTGACCTGGTCGCTCAGCATCAGCTATCTTTGCGACGTTGAGTTTGCTAAAACCACTGTCTATCTGAACGGCAATCAAGAGGTACCCGATGGAAGGTTTAATCAAACTAGACCGAATTGATATCAGTATCCTGGTTGAACTTCAAAAAGACGGTCGAATGACCAACGTCAGTCTGGCCGATGCGGTGGGCCTGTCATCCAGTCCATGCTTGCAGCGGGTCAAACGGCTTGAGTCGGCCGGCTATATTTCCGGGTATAGAGCTCATCTAAACCTTGCCAAGATCACCGACTCGGTCACGGTATTTACTGAGATCACGCTCAGCGACCATAAACGAGAGGACTTCGCCAAGTTCGAGTCCAATATTCGTTTGGTCGATGAGGTACTGGAGTGCCATTTAGTCAGCGGCGGTTACGATTACCTGGTGCGTTTCATGACCTGCAGCATTCAGCATTATCAGGAAGTGATCGAAGGGCTGCTGGACAAGAATATCGGTATCTCCAAGTACTTCAGTTACATCGTCATTAAATCCCCAGTACTCAAAGATGGGGTCCCGCTTCGTAGGCTATTGCGCCACCATTAAATGGTTCGCCGACGGCACCTAGCTTGTGCGTTCCTGGATTGAACGCCAGACGCGATGCTCGCTCAATATCAACGTCGCTATGGCAACCAGCACAGGTACAAAGGCAAGCCCACAGATAACGGTCCAACCGTATCGATTCAATATACCTCCCGATGCAAACGAGCCGAGCACCACGGCGCCAAAGACAATGAAATCATTGAGCGCCTGGACACTGTTTCTTTCGCTTGTTTTATGACACTGAAGGACGAGCGCAGAGGCGCCGACAAAACCGAAATTCCAACCAATACCTAGAAGCACCAAACACAGATAAAAGTGGTAGGACTGCACACCGGCAAGCCCGACAGCAATAGAAGCGCCGGTTAACATCAACCCCATCAGCACAACGCGGTTTGCCCCAAAACGGCGGATCAGATTTCCAGTGAAAAAACTGGGTGCGTACATTGCAATGACATGCCACTGCAATGCCAGATTCGATGATTCCAGTGAAAGATCCTCATGCTTCATTGCCAGTGGGGCCGAAGTCATCAGGAAATTCATCAAGGTGTAAGTTATGACGCCATAGAGCATGGCGTTGATGAGTCGAGGCTGCCGAACAATCGCCGCAAGCGGGCGACCTGGAGTACGCACAGCCGCCTCATGGCGTGGCAAATCGACACCTGACAGCACCGCCGCCGAAACCACTGCCATTAATGCGGCTGCAACATAAGTAGCGATAAACAGGTGGGACTCCCATAGGTCCATCGTATAGGTGACCGTCTGCGGACCTAGTACACCCGCCACTAGGCCGGCAGCCATGACGATTGAAAGCGCCCAGGGCTGCCTGTTTTCTGGAACGCATTCTGCGGCGGCGAAACGAAACGTCAGCACCACAGCGGCATAAGCGCCACCAAACAGCATCGCAGCGCAGAAAATGAAGAAGGAAGACAAGTAAATGCCAGTCGCAGCCAGCACTCCCATCAGGATGCCGCACAACGCTCCCAGCATAAATACGAGACTGCGCCCATAGCGCTGCGCAATGGCGCCGGCAGGTAGCGTGCAGCTCGCCATGCCCACGACAAAAATGGAGATAGGCAGCGTCGCCAATGCTTTATCCGGTGCAAGCATGTCTCCCACGATAGCACCGGTTGCATAGACGATGACTGAGTTACCACCCGCCAATGCCTGGGCGGTTGCCAGGCGAAAAATGTTGCTGTTCCCGGATGTGGCTGACACGACTTCTCTCCCATGAATGAATCGTCCCTTAATGCAGCTGCCGCTGCATCGCCAAGACGGTTTACCCGGATGACGATGAACGCAGTGCTGCATTTGACAGGCATCTCTGCCGACCCGTTAGCGCCTCTTACACACCGCCGTACTGATACACGGTCGCACTCCAATACTGGTTGCCGTTACCTTTTTGGCGAGCCCATCCGTCGGCAACCAATTGATTGGCGATCATTCGATTCATAAAGCCATGACCGAGCAGCAGAACCGGTCCATCGCTGGCAAGGGACTGCAATCGTTTGGCTGCCACGCTGGCGCGCATCCTCGCAGTGCCGGCGGATTCGACGTTGCGTGAGTAACCGCACAGCCATAAGACTCGAAGGATAAATGCCCAGGTAAACGGCGATAGTCGTGGCCGTTTCCAATGACCACAAGGCAGTTGTGCTTCGCAGAAAAGTGCGTCGACCAGCGCAGGCTTCAGGCCGAGCGCCTGGACGGAGGTCAGCGCACGAGGCGCGCTGCTTGAAACAATCACCGTGGCGGTTGCGGCGAGTTGCAGACTGGCATGCGGGACCGGGTGCTGGGTAATTTCGGATCGGTCGTATTGCTCGATCCAGTCTTTCATCTCGAGCGCTGAGATCCTGTCGGTTGCGGCCAGTTGTGGCTGGCCGTGACGCATCAGGATGATTTCCCTGTTCACAAATTGACGTCCTTGTTCTGGTGTGTGGTAAATGACCAGCAAGTGCGGTTTCGGGAACTCAAGGTACGCCTCCCGTACCCGCATAAAACCGCACAATGAGGCTCGAGATTATCGGCTTTTGGACTGGACGGTAATCCCGTCTGCGAAAGTCAGTTGTCGACCATGACCGATGAGCTTTTTTTCTTCGAGGCGCGCGCACTGTGGTTTTCAAACCAGCCGTGATCACGGTACCACGCCACGGTGTCAGTGATTGTCAGCTCCAGTGGCCGGAAACTCATGCCAAGCTCCTGCTCGCTCTTGCGGTGGTTGAAGCAGGTGCGGTCCTCCTCTCGTATCAACAGGCGCAACGTAGCCATGCTTAGCAGAATGGGCTTGCCGGTCAGGCGCGCATAGATCTCCTGCACAGCCGCCAAGGTGTAAAGAAGGGGGAGCGGTAGTTGTCGAACGGGTGTCTTTACGCCCGCGATACGTCCTAGAACAGGTACCAGCTGACCCATCGTCATATGCCGGCCCGCCGCGAGATAGCGCTCACCTCGTCGGCCCTGTCTGGCGGCAGCAATCAGCGCCCCTGCCACATCACGGGCATCGACAACGGAGAAGCTGCCAGGGATCAGCCCGGGCAACTTGCCGTTCACGACATCGTTGACCAACTGTCCCGAGGAGGTCGGGCCAATGTCGGCAGGGCCCCACATCCAACCGGGCAGGACCATGCAGGCATGCATCTCGGGATGTGCTTCCAGGAACGACAGGACGACACGGTCGGCGAGGATCTTGCTGCGGTAGTAGTCATCCGCGTCGGCGTCGGCCCGCAGACATGTCTCATCGATGGACGAGCCAGGTGCGCCGTCGAGCACGGCAATGGACGACGTATGGACGAACCGTCGTATACCGGCGCGGTAGGCCTGGTCAAGCAGGCGCCGCGTACCAGACACATTGATCTTTTCGAGTTCTTTCCAGTGGCTGCCACCCTTGTAGTTGTCGCGAAAGAACGCCGCGGTGTGAAACACCGTATCGCAGCCTTGCAGCGATGCCGCGAATGCGTCGACATCGGCCATGTCACCCACGACCAGCTCCACCCCCGGCAGATTGTTGAATTGCTGTTCACCTTTGGCTCTTGAGCGGACCAGGCCTTTGACCGCGTAGCCACGAGCGACCAACTCACGCACCAGGTTGTTGCCCAGCAAGCCGGTTGCTCCAGTAACAAATGCGCTACGCATGGCTCAACCCTCACCCTGTTCGGCTGACGGCATCAACACCGCACTGTCGAAGAAGACCTCTTCACGGATGGCCAACCCGTTTCTGAAGGTGAAGTGTGCGGCGTAGTGCACGGTAATATGGCGTCCATGGGGTGCGATCACCCGGCCTGGCAGCACCAAGGGTGCGGCGAAGGTGCCGGTCAGTTTGGCAGTCAGCGCCAAAAGATTGCCAGCGACCATGAATGGGGTGAAGGTCACGTGGGCATCGGGGAACGCTTCGAACAGCGCAGTCTCTCGTTTGCTCATGGCGTCGCGACCGGTTTGAATCCCCATACCGTCGAGGTAGATGAAGTCTTCGCAAACCAACGCAAGCATCGCCTCCACATCACGGCGATTGAAGGCTCTTGAGGCGCGTTCCGCGTAGTCGTTGGGGCCAGTAGTCATTACAGTCCATTCCATTCGTGTCGAGGGTCTGTAGATATACCTTTGAGGCCTCCCCCGAAAAACAGCGACTACTGCATAATGGATTTGCACATATGCAGACCAGGGAGGACAGGACGCATGGCGTTGCAAGCAAATTGGGACGATCTTCGTCTGCTGTTGGCAGTCTCGCGGCGTGGCAGCTTCCTTCAAGCTGGCCAGTTGCTGGGTATCGCGGCGTCTACCGTGTCCCGCCGCCTGACCCAACTTGAGGTCGCACTGGGCGAGCCACTCGTCGAGCGGGGCGTTGAAGGATGCTGGTTGACCTCGCGGGGCCAATCCCTCGTGGAAGTTGCCCTGGCGGCGGAAGCGGGCTTGAGGCGTCAAACCGCTGCAGGCATAACCGAGCTGCACACAGAGCTATCTGGCAGTGTCCTGGTCAGTGCAGGCGAGGGGTTCTCGTCTTGCGTGCTGGAGGCCGCGAGTCGTTTCACTTCTCTGCACCCGCGTTGCTCGGTGGAGCTGATGGTCACAGCCGACTTTCACAAGATCGTCCGCGGCGTGGCAGACATTGCCGTACGTACAGCTCATCTGGGTGAGCCGTCGCTGATTTATCGACCCATAGGCCGGCTCGCCTACGGTGTCTTCGCTGACGCAGGTTATCTGAAGCGGTTTCCAGGGGTGACCCCGGCCACTGCGGTCAATGTCGCCTTGCTTCCCCCGCTGGACATGTTGCCGCAAATGCGTGCGGCGAAGGCCGGTGGTCTGGACCGCGCGCAGATCAGCGTGAATTCGTTCGCCGTGCAACTCGAATCGGTGAGGCGAGGTATGGGGGTGGCCGTACTGCCCCGTATACTGGCGAAGGATCTGATCGGGTTGTTCCCGGATCTCCACCTTCCAGATATGGAGGTCTATCTGGTGACCCGGCCTCAGGCATTGAAGCAGGCCCACATCAAATGTTTTTTTGCCATCCTGGAGCAGGTGCTGCTCGAAGCCCTGTCCATGGAAAATGTCGAAGGTTACCTCTTGGAGGGCGACCCGCGAGTATCGGAGCAATAACGATCTCTACCGCGTACGGGTCGCCGTGCAATAGACTGGTTTTGCGGTGAGCGTGGAGCGCTTGTCAAATACCCACTCAAAGGATGAGCACATGAGCCGTACCGGCCATATCTGCCTGATGGCGACCTATAACAAATGGATGAACGAAAAGATCTATGAAGCGGCCAGGTGCTTGTCCGATGATGAGCTATCAGCTGATAGAAAAGCGTTCTTCAGGTCGATTCTCGGGACGCTGAACCACGTGGCAGTCGGAGACACAGTGTGGCTAAAGCGATTCGCCAAACATCCAGCGAACCACACGGCATTGGAGCCGGTGAGGCGACTTCCTGATCCGAAAAACCTTGACCAGGCGTTGTTCTCTACTATTCGAGAACTCTCAGTGTATCGAGAGAGGCTTGATCAGATAATCGTCGAATGGGCCAGCTCTATTACAGAGTCCGATCTGGACCACACCCTCCATTACGCCAGCTTGAAGGGTGTCGTGTCCGACAAGGACTTTTACGGCCTGGTGATGCATTTCTTCAACCATCAGACTCATCACCGTGGCCAGGTTACTACGCTGCTTTCACAGGTTGGTCTCGACATAGGTGATACAGATTTAGTCGTCCTCATCCCATCCCGATCCAGCGTATGAAGAAAAGCGGGATACCGGTATTGAGAATTCACCGCCAAAAGGGGTAATTCGATTCGGATCGCACTGATTGCATCGCTGTCGCCCTGGTTTGATCCATGACGAACACCTCGCACCGCTGGTGGTGAACGTGCGGTGTCCCACCGCATCGTTGCCTACCTGATAGCTGATCCCGGGGGTAGGGTGAGCTTGCGACACAAGCGTCTGGTAAAGCCATCTGGTCATCGCCCAGAAACCAGGACACGGGATTGACTCCGGTGGCAGGGCCAATGATGGTGCAGTCAGTGGCCCTCATGCGACACTCCCCGCCCTACAAATCAGGGAGCGTGTTGAACATGGTGCGTTTGCTTGCAGTTTCAGGGAGTCTTCGTGAGGCCTCCTCCAACTCAGTGCTGTTGCGTGCAGCTGAGGTTCTCTGTCCCGAAGGGCTGTCGATAGCGCATTATCACGAGGTTGGCCAGTTACCTCATTTCAACCCGGATTTCACGGAAAATCCTCCTGAATCCATCAGGGGCTTACGCTTGAGTATCGCCCACGCGGACGGCGTTCTGATCTCTTGCCCTGAGTACGCTCGCGGAATTCCCGGCTCATTCAAGAATATGCTGGACTGGCTCGTTAGCTCTGAGGAGTTCCCAGGTAAACCCGTTGCTCTTTTCAACGCTTCACCTCGGGCTTCGCACGCGCAGGCGGCACTGCGGTTGGTTCTGGAAACAATGTCGGCTCGTATCGTGGAGCAAGCATCAATATCCGTAAATTTGCTTTCCACGCAATTGAGTGCAGAAACTATCGCAAATGATCCAACGATCCGCCCACTGATCGTTTCGGCACTTGAAGCATTCAAGCAGCAAATCGATGGTAAAAAAGCGGGCTGATACACGTACGGATCATGGCCATTGAGCCGTGCAGACTGGATCAAACTCATGATCGCCGCCGCCCGTTTTCCGCTGCGTAGAGATCCTGAAAAGAGCCAGTTCTTGCGTCCAGGAGCTCATGGTCGGATCTGGTTGTCGGCCCAATTGTTGTCAATGGGAACCGCCCCGTCATCAAGGTAGCGCGATAGCGCTGCCCAGCGTTTCAGGCTGTAATCCAGTGCTCTGCTGATAGCCGAAACCGTCATGCACCAGAACTTTCATACGAGTAGCGCGCCGGTTGGCGAACAGATAAGCACAGTGCGGCTTAGCCGCGCCGAATACCGCGATCACCCTGGCCAACGCAGTCTCGGTGCCTGCACGCATGTCCATCGGCTCGGTGGCGAGCCAGATGGAATCGATGCGGATCATCGCAGCAGATCTCGCAGAAAAGTCGCGCAGGCAGCAGCACTTTCGGTTGGCCAGTTCACTTTTGCGAAATTGCACTCCACTTGACCAGTCATTTGCATTCGTACTGACCACCAATTGCATCGGATTTGACCAGCTTGCTTCGAGGCCATGACCGGCAGAGAACGGCCGATTCTGTTGAAAAAGTCGACCATGGTTTGCGCAGCAGAAAARTATGCGTCCGAGATTGAAATTTTTACTTTCGGCAGAGGCTTCCGGACTCGGATTTCACGTAGCAGTGTGCAAAAAAAGGCGTTTTAACCAGTCAATGACCAAGCTGTGTGGGCGAACCGACTTTTTCAACAGAATCGGCCAAAAGCAGACGGTGGGCGGAGTGATGGAAAAGAGTAGCTATGCTTGGTTTGCTGACGGAAATGATTGAGCTAAATGGGCTTCCGTTCTGTGAAGGCGTTATCACCTCACGTGATGTGTCGAATATTCCTTGCGACTTTTGACCCAAGCCTTTCAGGAGTCCTTTCATTTCATGGCGAAGCTAATAGCCTTCACCGCGCTTCTACTGGTGTGGATTCCTCTCGAACAAGCCGCAGCCGGAAATGCAGCGCTGAGAATATTCTGGTCAGAAACCATTCCTGAAGGGAGAACCTCGCAAGACGCTCTCGCTATTCGAGGAATCTCACTCGACGCCAGCGGTTCAATAGTCGCGCTAGGAAATAAAGGGGTATCGCAATCGATTCTCTTGCGGCCCAGCGAAGCAGGTCCTGGATCTATCATTGAACCAGCAACTCAAGGGCAGGCCTTGCACATTGTGCAGGGCCCCGCTGAGACTCTTTGGCTTGCCGGTTTAACAAACAGGCGAATGTACGTCCCCGGCGGAACGATGGCAGATGCCTATCTCGGAAAGCTCGACCCACAGGGACGAATCGTTGCGGAATACTCTTTTCACTCGTTCCGGTTTCGTTTTATTCAGAGTGTGACCATGCTTGATTCAGGCGAATTGGTCGTCGCCGGCCGTGACGGTGCCGAAAATTGGCTGGCGGCCGTATCGACTCAGGGCAGGCTCTTGTGGCAACGAAGGTTAGGACTCGGAAAAGGGGTGGCGGTTTCAGCAGTAGGTGACCAAATCGTAGCGGCCACCATTGCAGGTAGGCGCGAGGACGACAACAAAAAGTACAGGGACGATGTGAATGTCCTGAGTGTTGACCGCACGGGACACGTGATTGGCTGGCAAACTGTTAGAGCGAACATCAACAGCCATTCGGGATCACAATACGTAACGGTTGCAATGGTAAAGTCACGAACTGCGTTTTATGTACTATCGAGTTGGCACGATACTCAGAGCGTGAAGTCGCTGGAAATCATTAAGCTCTCCCTCGACGGTTCTATCTCCTGGCGCAAGGAGCTTTCGCACTCAATATCGCAGGAGAGGAATAAATCCTGGAGATCCTGCGATCAAGGGCAGATGGCTCTTGAAAATGACGACCTCTTGGTCGTGTGTTCTATCGAAGCGCAGATTCTGGTTTTCCGGCTCGACGCAAAAAATGGTGATGTGACAGTTATGTCCGTGCCATTGCCCGAATGCCATGAAGGCCGGCCGGCTGCGCTCTTTCCGGTGCAAAGGAAGAATGGGGCGATCTGGATTTTTGGTTCGAGGCCGGACAGTAACATAGGGAAAAGTTGCACGTGGCTTGGAGAGCTATCGCTTCCATGACGTTTATCTGTTTGGTTTTGTAGACACCTCCAAGCCTTAAAGTTGGGCCATGAGGAAGTTAATTGGCCCCGCCTCCCTCGACATAGGAAACATAGGAAGATGTCTGACGGGCAGCAATGGGTCGACTCCGGCCTGTGACAACCGGCAACAGTCGACCCAATATGGCTGCCCCCAACGCCCCATCAATTGGGCCGCTGAGAGGCCGCCCTTAATGATGTGGGTGTACAGTTAAAGACACCAGTTTGAGCACAATGGGGCGAACGACGAGTATGCACAGGAATGCCACGGGCATAGCCAATTTATAGGCGTGCAGCGTATTACTTAGGTAATCAGTCTCAATGCCGGAGTTTTCCGCAGTGATCACGAGAGACATCAACAGCCCCATAATTGTGGCCATATACAGTGCGAAAACATAAGGAGTAGCGCGAGCCGAGAGCTTGCGCTGGTTGAAAAATCGAGCTTTAGAGGATGCCTTGGGATTCATATCAGACCTTTTTGATCTTCAATTGATAGGTGATGAGCACCATAGCAAGATCAAAAATTAGCAACTAGACGGCTAGCAGTGGCTGCTTTATAAAGAAAATCTTATGAATAACTCTTCTCGCTGGGCCAAAGATGAACCTGTTAGGGGCGATTGCTAGCTTTATCAAGGTGGTTGAAGCGGGCTCCATCGTGGGCGCAGCCAAAACCCTGGGCGTCAGTGCCGCAGCTGTTAGCCAGACCATAAATCGCTTGGAAGCCCACCTGGGCACGCGCCTTCTCCAGCGCACCACACGCAGCATGGCGTTAACCGAAAGCGGCGTGGTGTACTACGAAAAAGTGAAACGCATAGCGCGTGATCTCGAATCGGCGCAAAGCGCGATCACCAGCGCGCAGACTCAACTCCAAGGGCGACTGTGCATCGCTTCTACCTCCGCATTCGGGCGGCATGTGTTGGCATCACTAATCGCCGGCTTCGCTGCACGTTACCCACGTCTGACACTTGAACTCTCAACCACAGATCGCAAAATTAATCATATTCAAGAAGGCATTGATCTGAGCCTGCGGATCAAACCACAACTAGAAGAGGGGATCGTCGCTCGCAAGATCGTTTCAGTCCCTTTTATCATCTGCGCGTCGCCCACCTATTTGGATCGAGTCGGCTGGCCACGCTCCCCTGAAGAACTTCAACACCATGCCTGTCTAGCGTTTCGCTACCCGCTAGACGGACGCTTTCTACGTTGGGGTTTTATCCGGGATGGACAACGTTACGACGCTACTCTCAATGCGACCGCAATCAGCGACGATATTGACGCTCTAGCCCAAATGGCCATCCACGGCGCGGGAATTACCCGCTTGGCAGAGTTCGTGGCGGCGCCCTATATCGAAAGTGGCCAACTCATCCCTCTGTTTGAACATCGCCACGCTTCAACTTATGCCTACGCTGAACCGCTGGATATTTATGCATGCGTCCAGGAGCGCGCCGCCATCACACCCAAGGTCAAAGCTTTTATGAATTATTTGACTGAATATCTGGAAATGCGTTGGCCGATGGAAAATACCTTTACAGCGTCCTGATACGGTGCTTTGCCGCCTTTATAAATTCAATGGTCGAGCTTTGCATGGGGCAACAGTTACGAACTGCAGCTTGCAGGTGACTACAACCGGTTGCAGTCTGATTCAACGGGCAGCTTCGGGACGGATTCAGCCGGTTGTGGAAGGCAGCAATCGGCCGATTCTGTTGAAAAAGTCGGTACGCCCAAACAGCYTGGTCATTGACTGGTTAAAACGCCTTTTTTGCACASTGCTACGTGAAATCCGAGTCCGGAAGCCTCTGCCGAAAGGAAAGATTTCAATCTCGGACGCATATTTTTCTGCTGCGCAAACCATGGTCGACTGTTTTCAACAGAGTCGGCCAAAAGCAGACGTACGCGACGCGAGCCTGGTTGCCCCCCAATCTTTCTTGTGAGAATTTGAGGTGAAGCTAATCCATCAAGGAAGATCATGGACATTCGATCGACGGAAACAGAAGACTGGATGCTATTAAAGCAAGTCCGACTCGCCGCGCTTTTGGACACGCCAACGGCATTTGGTGTCAGTTATCAAACTGCCGCCGCATACACTGACGAACAGTGGAAAGTAAGAGCCTCATCAACCGGAACAGCATTTTGGCTGGCATTCAAGAAAGACAGGCCTGTCGGAATGATTGGTGCCGTGGTCAGTAGCGCGCATCGTTTTAACTTGATCGGAATGTGGGTTGAACCTGCTGCAAGGGGCTCTGGCGTGGCAACTCAGTTAGTAGATGTAGTGAAAGTTCGCGCTACCGCGGAAGGCTTTGATCGCGTTTTTCTCGACGTATCACCCGACAATGCAAGAGCCTCGAACTTCTATCTCAAGCAGGGGTTTGCTTTCATGGACGAATGGGAGCCGTTAGAAAGTCATCCGCATATTACGGTTCAGACGATGCTCTGGATCGGAAACTGATTCACGAGTTCTCTATTAGACGGATGTCCATTACGGGTCGAAAATGGCCCCTCGTGACAGGCAAACATCGGCCAGAAGCCGACATCCATAAGCTTCCTACTCTCTCCTAGCGATTGCAGATTTTTCTAGCTACGCTTTCCAGCAAAGGAATGGCGTAGGTGCGGCCTTTCCCTAATTGTCAGGCAAGGGAGCCAACATCTATGGATAGCATGCAGGGCGTTAATCCATCAGCCACCGTTCTGGTGGTCGACGACACCCCCGACAACCTGATGTTGATAGCCGAGCTGCTCAAGGACAGATATCGGGTCAAGGCAGCCAACAGCGGCGAGAAAGCGTTGCGTCTTCTCCAGAGCGACCCACTTCCCGACCTGATCCTGCTGGACATCATGATGCCGGGCCTGCCCGGCTACGACGTTGCCGAGCAGCTCAAGCTTGACACCCGCACTCGCCACATTCCGATCATTTTCCTTACCTCTATGGCTGCCACAAAGGACGAGATTCGCGGCTTGAGTCTGGGCGCCGCGGACTACATCACCAAACCGATCATCCCCCCGGTGCTCATGGCCAGGGTCGAGACCCAGATCAAGGTCAAGGCCGCTGCGGATTTCCTGCGCGACAAGAACGAGTTTCTGGAGCAGGAGGTGCAGCGCCGCACCCGCGAGGTGACTGCAATCCAGGACGTCACCATCCACGCCATGGCATCGCTGGCCGAAACCCGCGACAACGAAACCGGCAACCACATCCGCCGTACCCAGCACTACATCAAACTGCTGGCCGAGCTACTGCGCGAGCATCCTCGCTTCCGCCACTTCCTCGACGAGGAAACCATCCAGCTGCTGTTCAAGTCGGCACCGCTGCACGATATCGGCAAGATCGGCATTCCCGATCGCATCCTGCTCAAGCCGGGACGTCTCACTCTGGAAGAGTTCGAGATCATGAAGACCCACACTACGTTGGGGCGCGATGCCATCCAACACGCCGAGGATCAGTTAGGGATAGGTGTCGACTTCCTTCATCTGGCCAAGGAGATCGCATACGGCCACCAGGAAAAGTGGGACGGCAGTGGCTATCCGCAAGGGGTGGGCACCGACGACATCCCCATCAGCGCCCGTTTGATGGCCGTGGCGGATGTCTACGATGCGCTGATCAGTCGCCGCGTGTACAAGCCCGGTATGCCCCATGAACAGGCGGTGGAAATTATCCGCGAAGGCCGGGGTTCGCATTTCGACCCAGACATCTGCGATACCTTTCTGGCCAATGCCGAACGGTTCCGGGAAATTGCCGAGCGGTTCACCGACAGCGATCAGGACATGGCCAAGCAGTTGGCCTCACTAGAGCAGATCGCTGAGCAGCCCTGAGCCCTTTGCATCATTCTGCACACCAAGCTAAACGAGGCGGTATATGAACAGACTGTTCGAGCTGCTCGAGCGCCTGTCCCTGCGCAGTAAATTGATCATCGGCTTCGCTGCGTTGCTGATATTGATCCTGATGCTGGGCGTGCAAAGCCTACGCACCCAGTATTCACTCAGGTACGAAATGCAGCAGTTGTACCAGCAGGATTTGGTTGGTATCCAGCATGTGCAGGAGGTTCGGGTGCAGCTGCCGCATCTGTTGCTGGCACTGCAACGCGCCGTCGCTACCAGCAACGCGGACATCCGCATCAGCGCCGGGGCCCAGATGGACGTCGCCCAAGAGCGTCTGCACGAGGCCCTGGAGCAGGTTCGCCCAACGCTGCGGCGACAGAGCAGCCTCAACAGCTTGCTGGAGTTTGAGGTGGTATTGCAGCGCCTGCAAAAAAATGGCGATGAAGCGCTGGAGTTGGTCGGCAAGGGCTCCCTGGGTCAGGCGCTGATGTTGCTCAACAGTAAGGAGTTTCTCGCGCTGGAGCAGGAAAGCGACGGGCTTCTCATCCAGATTGAGAAAAACAAGGAAGCCGACATCCACGATACGGCGAAGAATCTGGCCGAGTATGCGCAGCGCAGCAGCACGACCACTTATGTGTTGCTGTTGGGCGGTTCGACACTGGCCTTGCTGTTGACCTGGCTGGTAAGCCACTCCATCCGCGTGCCGCTGAACCGCGTACGCGTGGCAGTTGACGAGCTGGCATCCGGCAAGTTGGACGGTCAGATCCCTCACACAGACCTTCGCAACGAAACCGGCGACCTGGCGCGCGCCATCGCCACGCTGCAACTGGAGGCTTGTCAACTTGAGCGCCAACGCTGGATCAAAGCCCACGCCTCGCTCCTGCAAGTGGATCTGCAACAGGCAGAGACGCCGCAGCAGTTGGCCCAAGCTTTTTTTTGCCGCATCGCGCCACAGCTGGGCATGTGCCAGGGGGCGCTGTACGTTCTCTATGAAGGCGCACCACGCCTGCAATTGCTGGGTGGTTATGCGGTGGACAGTGAGCACCCACTGCGCGCGGAGCTCGAGCTCGGTGAAGGGCTACTTGGCCAGTGTGCACTGGACCGCCAACCCCGCCAGCTCAAGGATCTGCCTGAGCAGTTCTGGCGTGTGCGCACACAGTTGGGTGAAGCCCCCGCCAGCCATCTGCTGGTTCAGCCTGTGCTGCGTGGCGAGCGTCTGCTCGGGGTTATGGAAATGGCCGGCTTTCGCCCATTGGAAGAGAACGAGACGTTGCTGCTGCAGGAAGTGCTACCAAGGCTGGCCGGAGCCATGGCCATTATGGAACGCAGCGAGACGGCCCAGGCGCTGCTGCAGGAAACTCGCCGTCAGGCTGACGAGATGGGAGCCCAAACCTTGCAACTGGAACACCAGGCCAGGGAGCTGGAGGCCCAGCAGGCGGCACTGCGCGCCACCGAGGCGTGGTACCGCGGCATTATCGAGGCGGCACCGGACGGCATGCTGGTGCTGGGTGCCGACGGACACATCCTGATGACCAATCCGCAAATGGACACTCTGTTTGGCTATGAGCACGGCGAACTGAACGGTGCCAGCATTGAGCGTCTGGTGCCGCAGGCTGCTCGCGAGCGGCATGCCAGGTTACGTGACGGGTTCATTGCCAGCGGCGGAACCCGGCAGATGGGCGGCGATTTAAATGACCTGCACGGCGTGCGCAAGGACGGCAGCCTGTTCTCCGTGGAAATTGGCCTGTCCCGTCTGCCCCGCTTGGAGGGGCGTGGCGTCTGCGTTTGTGCCTCGGTGCGCGACGTGAGTGAGCGCAGGGCGATGGAGGCCAAGCTACGTACTGCCAGCGATCGTCTGAATCTGGCGCAAGAGGCCGGTGACATCGGTCTATTCGACGTTGACCTGGTCAGCGGTAAAAACTATTGGACGCCACAGCTCGAAGCGCTGTTCGGGCTTGAGCCTGGCGGATTCGGTGGCACTCTGGAGCACTGGAAGGCGTTGGTGCATCCCGATGACGTGGCGCGTATCAGTAGTACGTTCGAGAGCGCAGTCCAAAGTGGCGATGATCGCGTCGAGTTCGACTTCCGCATCGTGCGGCAAAACGATGGGCTGGTGCGCACGTTCAAATCGCTTAACCGATTCTCACGCACGCCTGATGGCAAGCCGTTGCGCGCAACCGGCATTAACATCGACGTGACTGCACTGGCAGAGGCCAGGTCAGCGGCCGAGGACGCGACCCAGGCCAAGAGCGAGTTCCTCGCCAACATGAGCCATGAGATACGCACGCCAATGAACGCCATCATCGGCATGAGCCACTTGGCGCTGCGTACCGAACTGGATAATCGCCAACGCAACTACATTGAAAAAGTGCACCGCTCGGCGGAGAGCCTGTTGAGGATTATCAACGACATCCTCGACTTCTCCAAGATCGAGGCCGGCAGGATGAACCTCGAACAAACCCCCTTCCACCTGGAGGACGTACTCGACAGCTTCTCTGCCATGATCGGCCTTAAGACTGAGGACAAGGGCCTGGAGTTGTTGTTCCAGACCCAGCCTGAGTTACCCACCGCACTACTCGGAGACCCCTTGCGCCTGGGGCAAGTGCTGATCAATCTGGGCAACAACGCTGCCAAATTCACCGAGCGCGGCGAGATTGTGGTCGGCGTGGAAGAAGTTGGCACACACGAGGAGCGCGTGCAGCTGCACTTCTGGGTACGCGACACTGGCATCGGCATGACCGTCGAGCAGTGTTCGCGCATGTTTCAGTCGTTTAGTCAGGCCGACAGCTCGACCACGCGCAAGTACGGTGGCACTGGGCTGGGCTTGTCCATCTCGAAGAAGTTGGTGGAGCTGATGGACGGCCACATTTGGGTTGAGAGCGAGCCGGGGGTCGGCTCCACGTTCCATTTCCAGGTATGCATTGGCGTGCAGCAAGGCGTTCAGCCGCGTCGCATGTTCAAGGCCGACGAACTGCTGGGTATGCGGGTGTTGGTGGTGGACGACAACGCTAGTGCTCGTGAAATCCTCTCGGGCATGGCGCGTAGCTTCGGCCTGGAGGTGGATGTCGCGGAGAATGGTAGCCTGGCGCTGCACATGCTGGCCGATGCCGAACATAAAGTGCTGCCCTACGATCTAGTGCTGATGGACTGGCGGATGCCCGGCATGGATGGCATAGAAGCCGTGAGTAGAATGCATTCCGCCAGCCTGATGCATACGCCGTCGGTCATCATGGTCACCGCCTTTGGCCGCGAAGAGGCACGCGAGGAAGCCGAGCGCCAGGGCATCCAGTTACCGGTGGTGCTGACCAAGCCAGTAACACCGTCCTCTTTGCTCGAAGCCATCGGTATGGTGCTGGGTAAAGGCCCGCAGGGCGATACTCGGGCCGGCGAACGCTCCCAACAGAATGCCAGCACCGTAGCCAGCCTGAATGGAGCCCGGCTGTTGCTGGTAGAAGATAACGAGCTGAATCAGGAACTAGCCTGCGAGCTGCTGGAGAGTGTCGGAATACAGCTGCGACTGGCCAGGCACGGCCAGGAGGCCCTGGACATCCTGACCGAGGACGGCAACTTCGACGGCGTGCTGATGGATTGCCAAATGCCGGTGATGGACGGCTACACCGCCACCCAGCGGATTCGCCAACAGCCGCGCTTTAATGCTTTGCCGGTGATCGCCATGACCGCCAACGCCATGGACGGTGATCGCGAGCGAGCCCTGAGCAGTGGTATGAACGACCATGTATCCAAGCCACTCAATGTCGATGACATGTTCGCCACACTGGCAAAATGGATCAGGCCACAGGCCGCTCCAGCATCGCCAAATGTAGGCCTGTCAGATGGGCTGCCGGATCGTCTTGGGGGCATTGATATGGTTGCCGGCCTAGCGACCTGTATGGGCCGGCGAGAACTCTACCTGCGCCTGCTCTGCAAGTTTCGCGACACTCAGACAGGTTTTGCCGAGCAATTCCAGGCCGCACTGGCCGACTCGGATGTTAGCGCGGCCGGACGTGTGGCCCACAGCCTGCGCGGCACGGCCGGCAACATCGGTGCCAGGGCCGTGGCGCAGGTCGCCGCTGTGCTGGAGCTGGCCTGCCAGAACGGCGAGCCCGCAATGGTGGTGCAAGAGCTGGCGACTAAGGTCGAGCGTTGCCTGCTGCCGACCCTGGCCGCCCTCGCTGACCTGAGCACAAACGCCCCGGCATCGATGAGCGATGGCCTGCAGGATGGCCCCGAGTTAAGCGAGCAACTGAACAGGCTCAAAGGTCTTTTGGCCGAAAGTGACACGGCGGCTATGGAAGCGCTTACCGAACTGCGCAATCTGTCACTCGATCGGGCCTTGGCCAAACGTCTGGTTCTGGTCGCGGAGCAGGTGGAGCTGTTCGACTTTGATCGTGCCCTGGAACTGTTGCAGGACGGGTGAGTTTTGCCAGGAAAGGAGCTACTGACCTCTTCTGGCAACTAGAGACCGACTGGCCGGTTTGGGTCGTAATGAGCCTCCCAGCTTTGTCTAGTCGGTCAAATGCTCTACAACCGGAGGTCGAGTCCGAGGCAAATGCCTGGCCAGGTCGAATGCAAATGGATGGTCAAGTAAATGCAATTACACAACTACGTAAAATCCGCCAGTGATTGATCAGCGGACCTGAAATGTACCTATGCAGGTAACGCACCGTTTGGATGAAGGATGCTGTGGCTGCCAGCGAGGCTGCGGCTATTTAAATGCTGAATTGAGCGCCTGACCGGCGGAGTTTCTCAGCCAGCCGACGATAGTGAAATATCAGTTACCCGCAGTCGTCATGGAGCCAGGCATCTAGCGCTTCCCCTTCATGCAGACAACGGAAAGATAAGCACCCCAAAGCACACCACACAGGGCAAGCATGAGTTCTGGATTGAAAATGCCCTGATCGACCGGCGCCACCAGGATTTCGCTATAAAGGCACAAGGCGCCCGCGATCAACGCCATAAAGTAGCCGGTCCGGGTTCTGGTCCGGCGCAGCAACAGAACCTTTTTCAGCCCTTCGTCTTTCCATTCTTGAGGGGGTATGCATTGGATCTCTTCCAGCAGCACCCAACCCCAAAGCAACGCGCACAACCAATAACCTATCATCATGATGTCCTCCACTTAGTACATTGATTAAACATGAATACAGCGCGCACTCCGCGCTCAACTTACGAAGATCGATTCCAGAGTCTTTTCCGACTCGTGCAATTTGCTCTCATGCATATCCATATCCTGAAGCAGGTGAGAAGGTTCAAGCGACTGCCATGGACGGGGAGTCCGAGCGGAGCACGCCCGGTCTCGTTGCCAGTGGTCGCATCCCGCTGGACCAGGTCGGCGGCGGCGAAGTCATACTCCCAGCGGTGTCCCATGCGCGTTTGCACAGATGGAAGAGAACTATCAAGGTTGAGGCCAGCATGATTTCTGTCACAAGCAGCAGATTGGCGTTCAGCTCCACGCGTGGCCACCATACATAGAGAATGAACCGTGCGGCATACGGCGTGGCAAACGCTATGGCTACTGCCAGCAAGGTGATGACGCCATGCGACATGACGTGCCGCAGCACGGCTAGAAAGTCGTGTTCTTTGCTGATTGGTTCCATGGGGTACTGCTCCCRTTTGGKRATGATTGCCAGCAGGAAAAATCTTCYGGTRACAGGKACTTGGCTAAACGCTCCAACATGCGGCGCATGATGGCCAGTTCATGGTTYTTGTCGTAGAACGCGTAGGCACCCGCTTTTGTGAAGTACTTCCAATGTGTCGGWTCAGCGCAATTGCTGACCACGATGACTTTTGTCAGCGGATACTCGGCTGCGACCACACGCAATACTTCCATGCCCTGACCGTCGCCGAGGTTGACGTCCAGCAAGACAACATCKGGCGGTTCACGCCGAATGGCGACGATGGCGGCCGTTGCGCGGTGGAACACCCCGGCAAGTGACAGGCCAGCGATCCCTGGCGACACCGTGCGCCTCAGTGCTGGCACGGCGTTCGAATCCTCAACGACAAACAGGCGCAAAGGGCCTGAATCTCTGACTGGCATCAGTGCAGTCAATGGTTCTGTGCTGGTGACCTGCATGATTTCACCTCTCATTTTTTGACATGGCTGTACAAGACGCTGACGAAGACAACTCCATTCAGCGGACGAAATCTTGCAGAGAGGTCAGTATGCTTAAGTGGAGCGGCTCCCACTATCGACGTTAGCAGGAGTTCTTTGTGGCGATATCGGCCAGCCTGCTTGTAGTGATTCCACTACAAGCAGGCTGGATCGGGTGACGCTTCGGCGAAGCCGGGCATGTGCTGGGCATTATTGCTGCACAGTTCGTTAAACCGTACCTGACGTTCAACCAGGACGATTCATTGATGCCGATGCGTTTACCGCAGAGCGTGGAGGATGCCGAGAACGATTGAGTGGCCCGGCTGCGTCGGATGACGGGGCGTTCTAAGTCAACAGGCCGTTTTCGAGTGCATGGCGGGCCAGTTTCGCGTTGCTGTCCATCCCTGTTTTTTCCAGGATGCGTGCCCGGTACGTCGTGACGGTACTCGGGTTCAAGTGCAATATCTCAGCGATGCGGACAATTCTCTCGCCTGAAGCGAGGAGCTTCAGCACTTCAAGCTCCCGGTCGGATAGCGCTTCGTGGAGTGCCCCGTTGCTTCTACCGATAGCGTTGACCAGCTTTTCTGCCAGCTCAGGACTGACGTGCTTGGCGCCTGAGGCCACCTTGCGAACTGCCGTAACCAGGGTGGCTGCGGAAATATCCTTGGTGAGGTATCCCGCTGCGCCGTGCTTTTCTGCGCTTGTACCCGAATCCATTTGTGTACGAGGTTCGCGTTGAGGCTATGGCTGAGCGCAATGCTGGCAATCGAAGCGGCGGGCCGGGCACACGCTTGAATGACCTGGGCCTTGAAGGACTTGGAGTAGGAACGGCGTTGTGGCTGCAAGAAAATACCCGCTTGAAAGGCTAGAGCTGGTGCGCAATTGAATTTAAGTGCGCACCTGTCCTGGCCGTGCGGGGCTGGGCAGATGACTTGGCCGGACGGATGCCGTGTGACGATCCTCCAGTGCACCCGATGCGCCAACCGCAAACAGCCCGGTTCAGCGTCATCCTTCGACGGTCATGCGCATGGCCAAGCCCGCGAGGACCGTCCCCATCAGCCAGCGCTGCACGGTCTGCCACACGGGCCTGCTGGCGAGGAATGTCGCAATGGAACCCGCCATGATGGCAATCAGGGCGTTGACGCTCACGCTAATGACGATCTGCGTAAAGCCAAGCACGATGGATTGCGCCAGCACGCTGCCGTGGCCGGCGGGGTCGATGAACTGGGGCAGCAGCGACAAATACATGACCGCGACTTTGGGATTCAGCAGGTTGGTGACAAACCCCATCATAAACAGCTTGCGCGGGTTGTCCTTGGGCAGCTCGCGCACCTGGAACGGAGAACGGCCGCCAGGCTTGACCGCTTGCCAGGCCAGGTAGAGCAGATAGAGCGCGCCGCCGAGTCGCAGGGCGTCATACGCATAGGGAACCGCCAGGACCAGGGCTGTGATGCCCAGTGCGGCGCAAAACATATAAACGACGAAACCCAACGCCACGCCACCCAGGGAAATCAGTCCGGCCATTCGCCCCTGGCAGATCGATCGCGAGATGAGATAGATCATGTTCGGGCCGGGAGTCAGCACCATGCCGAGTGAAATCAGGCCGTAGGCAAGCAGGTTGGACAGTTCGGGCATGGCGTAACTCCTGAAGGAAGAGATAACGAATTGAAGCTGCGCTAAATCCGTATAAAACGATTTTCGCGATCTCTGAGGTATGCATCTGGATGGTGAGGACGATAGTAGGGCGGCCAAAGGGAGAACGTTAGATACAGATTGACTGACAAAACGTCATACAGCGGTCGCAGCACTTGATGTCGGTGGCTCGCGCCAACCGGGCGATGGCCGCCGTGCGCGGCCATGGTCCGGTTCACGCTGGACAACCGGTATTGCGCGATGGCGAGCTCACCGGCAGGGTGCCAGCGGCCGTCTGGCGACCGACCTTGAACCATGCAGCGTACAACGCCGGGACGAAGAAAATCGTCAGCAGCGTCGCCACGGTAAGGCCGCCCATGATCGCAATTGCCATCGGCCCCCAGAACACACTGCGCGTTAGCGGGATCATTGCAAGCACAGTGGCCAGCGCCGTCAGCATCACCGGACGGGCCCGGTGAATGGCGGCATCCAGCACGGCATTCCACGGGTCGCGCCCTTCGGCGATCTCGATCTGAACCTGATCGATCAGGATCACCGCGTTGCGCATGATCATGCCGCCCAGTGCGATGATGCCCAGGATCGCGACGAAGCCCAGTGGCGACTGGAACACCAATAGCGCCGGCACCACACCGATCAGGCCCAGCGGTGCGGTCAGCATCACCATCCACATGCGGGAGAAGTTCTGCAGTTGCAGCATGAGTAACAGCAGGATGGTGATCAGCATCAACGGGGCCACCGCGAGCAGCGCCTTGTTCGCCTTGTCACTTTCCTCCACCGCGCCGCCCACGTCGATGCGGTAACCAGTCGGCAGCTTGGCTTCGATATCCTTGAGCAACGGCTGGATTTCCTGCGTCACCGATACACCCTGCTCTCCATCCTTCACGTCGGCACGCACCGTGATCGCCATGTCGCGGTTGCGGCGCCACAGCACTGGCTCTTCCAGTTCAGAGCGCACCTGTGCGACCTGCGACAGTGGCACCACCGTGCCCTGGCGCGTGTAGAGGTTGATGTCTTTCAGTGTGTCGAGGTTCAAGCGTTCCTCTGGTACGGCACGGGCCACGATGTCGATCAGGTCCTCGCGCTCACGCAGCTGCGACAGGGTTGCGCCGTTCATCACGGTCTGGGTCGCCAGCGACACGTCGGTCGGTGTAAGGCCAAGCGCGCTCGCCTTGTCCTGATCGAGCTCTACTTTCAGCGTACGCACCGGGTCGTTCCAGTCGAGCTGCAGGTCGCGCACCTTTTGGTTGGACGCAACCACCTTCTCCACGTCGCGGGCGATCTTGCGCACCACTTGGGTATCGGGGCCTACGACGCGAAACTGCACCGGGTAGCCGACAGGTGGCCCCAACTCGAGCCGGGTCACGCGCACCCACGCCTGCGGGAATTGTTGGTCAGCCGAGGCCACCAGCCGCGCACGTACTCGCTCGCGTGCATCCAGATCCTTGGTCATCACGACGAACTGGGCAAAGCCTGGATTCGGCAGCTCGGGGTTGAGCGAGAGATAGAAGCGCGGTGCGCCGGCGCCGGTGTAGGCGGTATAGAAACGCACGTCCTCGTCCTTCGCCAGGATCTCCTCCATGTGCTTGACCTGCTCGGTCGTCGCGGCGAACGAGGAGCCTTCCTTGACGCGCAGGTCAATGACCAGTTCAGGACGCGAACTGTTGGGGAAGAATTGCTGTGGCACTAGCTTGATACACACCAGAGCAAGTATCAGGGCGCCAACCGTCGCACCGATGACCACCCAGCGGCGCTCGATGGCGGCGTCGATCAAGCGGCGCAGGCTGCGGTAGAACTTCGTATCGTGCAGATCACCGTGCTGGTGCTTGCCCAAGTCGTTGGGCAGCATCTTGACCGCCAGGTACGGCGTGAAGATGCCGGAGCAGATCCACGAGAACAGTACCGCGGCACCGACGATCCAGAAAATGCCACCCGCGTACTCGCCGGTGGTGGACTTCGAGAGGCCGATCGGCAGGAAGCCCACGACGGTGATGAGTGCACCGGTCAGGCGCGGCATGGCAGTGGACTGATAGGAGAAGGCGGCCGCCTTCACGCGATCCATGCCGGTCTCCATCTTCGCCACCATCATCTCGATGGCGATGATGGCGTCATCCACCAGCAGTCCCAGCGCGATAATCAGTGAGCCGAGCGAGATGCGCTCCAGGTTCCAGCCCATCGCCAACATCACCAGCGCCACGCCGCCCAGTACCAGCGGCACCGTGGCCGCAACCACGAGGCCTGCGCGCCAGCCCAGGCTGGCCAGGCTCACCGCAATCACGATGATCAGCGCCTCGATCAGCGCGTGTGCGAAGTCGTGGATAGCATCCTTCACCGTGGTGGGTTGGTCGGCCACGAGCTCCAGCTCCACGCCGTGCGCAAGTTCCGACTGGATCTTGGCGACGGCCGTGTCCATCGCCTTGCCAAGGTCCACGATGTTGCCGTCGCTGGTCATTGTGATGCCGAGCATCAGCACGGGTTGGCCGTTGTGGCGGACCGTGTAGGTCGGCGGATCTTCGAAGCCACGGGTAACGGTCGCGATGTCGCCAAGCTTGATCAGCCGGCCGCCCGCGGCGATGGGCACATTGCGGATGGCCTCTTCGCTGGCGAATTGGCCACTCACGCGCACCATGACGCGGTCGCCGCGGGTGTCGATCTGGCCTGCGGGCAACATCGCGTTCTGGCTCTTGAGGCTTTCGGCGATGGCCAGCGGTGTAATGCCCAGCGCTGCCAGGCGCTCGTGCGAGAACTCGACGTAGACACGCTTGGCCTGCTTGCCGATGAGATCGATCTTCTTGACCATCGGCACCTTCAGCATCTGGCGCTTGATGTCCTCGGCCGCGTCCGACAGGTCGGCATGGCCGACACCGTCGCCCTTGATGGCGTACATCAGGCCATACACGTCGCCGTACTCGTCGTTCAGGATCGGGCCGATCACGCCGTCAGGCATCTCCAGGCTCAGGTCGTTGAGTTTCTTGCGTGCCTGGTACCAGGCCTCGCGCTGGTCAGCCTTGGAGGTGCCGCCGCGCACGGTGAGCGTCATGCCCGCGTAGCCCTGCCGCGCGTAGGTGACCACCTTTTCGAAGTTGTCGATTTGCTCGAATTTCTTCTCCATACGATTGAGGACCTGGTCCTGCAATTGCTGGGCGGTGGCGCCCGGCCAGATGACCATGGCGGTCATGGAAGGCACCGAAAAGTTCGGATCTTCGAGCTGACCGAGCCTGGTGAAACTGAAGGCGCCGGCCGCCGCGACAATGAGGAGCATGAACAGAACGATGGCGCGATGGCGCAGCGCCCAGTCGGTGAGGTTGAAATTGTTCATCGGGTGGCCTGCTGCGTAGTGTTAGTGTCAGCGATCGCCGCACCGGGGAGCGCGACCTTCAGTCCGGATGTCATCTTCTGGACACCGGCGGTGACGATCGATGCGCCAGCCTGCGGCCCGGAGACGAGCACCTCGTCATTGCGGTAGCCCCACACCGCCACACGCTCCAGTTCGACGATGCCTACCGGATCCTTGCCCACAGGCGTGACTACTCAAAGTGCCGGCTGGCCGCCGCTTTGGGTCAGTGCCGTCGCCGGCACCGCCGCCACCGAGACGTTTGTCATCACGCTCTTGGCCATTACAGTGGCGGTGGCGCCCAGCGGCAGCGCCTGCATTGGCTTGAGCCGCGCGCGATAGGTGCGCGTCTGCGCCGCAGCCTGCGGCGACAGCTCGCGCAGCGTGACATCGAAGGTCTCGTTCGGCGCACTGGCCAGCGAAGCCTTGAACTGCGCGTCCTTGAAGACGGACAACTGATCCTCGGGCACGTCGATGACGATCTCGGATTCATCCGGATTCGCAACCGAGACCACCGGTTGGCCCTCCGCCACGACCTGGCCTGCCTCGAAGCGCACAGCCGTGACAACACCGCTACGGGAGGCGCGCAGCACGGTGTACTTGAGCCGGTTGCGCGCGAGCTCGAGTTTTCGCGCCTCGGCCTCGGCAGTCGCATGAGCGGTCTGGGCATTGGTATGCGCACGCTCGTCGTCGGCCGCACTGACCGAGCCGTCAGCCTTTAGCGCGGTAAGGCGTTGGTGGTCCGAATCGGCCTGACGAGTCTGCTCGACGGCAACTGCCCACTGCTGTTGCGACGCTTGCTCAGCGAGGCGGTAGTCGCTGTCGTCCAGCACAGCCAGTACGTCGCCTTCGCGCACAAACTGACCTACATCGACCTTGCGCTGGGCTACCTTGCCGCCCACGCGGAAGGCTTGATCGACTTCATGCCGTGACTGCACGGTGCCCACGTAGCGACTACTTTCGCGGGCATTGTCGTAGTTGATTTCAACGGTGCGTACCGGTCGTGGGGCCTGCACGGACGGCTGATCCGGGCTGCACGCACAAAGCATGGCGGCGACGGCCAAAACGCCGGCCGTAGTAAGGGAATTCTTCAAGACGGTTCCTCTTTGGAAAACGACAGATTCTCAGGAAAGTGGTGGCCGGTCGGCTTTGGCGGATGCGGTTGGGTTGGAGGGTTGTTCGAACACCTGCCAGCCCCCGCCCAGTGCCTTGTAGAGCTGCACGCTGTCGAGCAGCAGTCGGGTGTTGCTTTCGTTGGAGTTCAAGCGTGCCGCCAGGCGCGCCCGCTGCGAATCCAGCAGTGGCAACAGGTCGATCTGCCCGCGGTTATAGAGCGACTGGGCGCGGTTCTGCGCAGCCTCGGAAGATGCGGCGGCCAATTGCAGCGACCCGGACCGGCGGCGTTCCTGCGCAAGCGTGACGAGGGCGTTTTCCACATCCTCGAGCGCCCGTACGATGCCGTCTTCGGCGCGCAGCAGCGCCTCTTGTTGAGCGCTTTCGGCCGCTTCGTTGATCGCTTGCGTGCGCCCGGCGTTGAAGAGCGGCATCGCCAGCAGGCCCGCGACGTTGGTGAAGCGCGCAGCGCCGAGATCGGCACCGTTCAGGTTGAGACCCTGGCGGCCGAAGGAAGCGCCGAGAAAGAGCTGCGGGAACCACTCAGCTTTCGCTTGCTGGCGACGAGCATTGGCGGCGTCGAGTTGTGCCATCAGCGCCAGTACGTCAGGTCGGCGTTGCAGCAACTCGGCGGGCTGGCCGGGCTTGGCCTCGGGCACGTCGATCAAATCACCGCTTGAAGGCTGGATGTTTGTGGTGTTGAAAGACTGATCTGCGATCAGCACTGCAATACGGTGACGTGCCACCGCTACTTGGGTTTCCAGCGGCGGAATCTGCGCCCGCGCCGACAAGGCGTCGGTCTGCGCGCGTTCGACGTCGAAAGCGGATGCCAGCCCCACCTGTTGGCGTGCGGTGACCAGACGCAGCGTCTCGTCCTGCATCGCCGAGATTGCGCGAAGCGTCGCGACCTGGCGCTGCGCACCGACCAGGGTGAAGTAGTTGCTGACCACGTCGCTCATCACCAGCAGGCGCACGCCACGCATGCTGTGTTGCGCGGCCAGCGCATCGGCGTCAGCCGCCGCCGCGCCGGCGCGCAGACGGCCGCTCAGGTCGAGTTCCCACGAGACGTCCAGACCCACACTGGTGGTCCTGGTATCCGGATAGCCCTGTTTCGTGGCCGAGTTGTAACCGCTGCGGCGGTCACTGCCGGAGACGGATGCGCCGACACTCGGGAGCAGCCAGGACTGGCTGACCGTTTCTCCGGCACGCGCGGCACGCAGGCGCTCGGCGGCAATCTTGACGTCGCGGTTCTCACGCGCAGCCCGGTGCACCAGATCCGTCAGCAACGGGTCGTGGTAGACCTCCCACCACGCCGCCTCGGGTTCCATTTCGGAGGCCGTGCTCGCAGCGAAGTTGCTCGGCAGGTCGACCGAGGGCTTGACGACCGGTGTGGAGCAACCGGAAAGGGCGAGGGCGATCGAAGTGGCAAGGGCTGCCGCAACGGCGAGCCCGGCCGGGCGCTCGGCCCGTTTCAAGGTTGTCCGGGCGGTGAGGAGGGGCAGTGGAAAGGAAACTGGAAGTCGCGGCATCGCATTGGACTCGTGTGGATTCGAGATGGCATCAGCGTAAGGCCCGGTGTGCACGAAGTCGTCAGCGAAGCGTCGCCGTTCGGTCGCCATATCGAGCGCACATTCAGGTGGGAGACGTCACTCGCCGTCGGCATCTGCCGCATGCTCGCCGGCCGCCGACCTGAGGTCCGAGTCGATCGACTCCAGCAACTCTTCGGCGGACGAAAACTCGCGCTGACGTCCGGTGACCAGGTTCTCGAGGCGGCCCACCAGGGCCCCCGAAGCGGCATCGCTACGCAGCTTGATTACGTATGAGCGGCGGCTCGGGTACTTGGTTTCAGAGTTAAGGATCATCACAGTCCAGGGGGGCAAGAAAGTTCGACGACAGAGTAGGCGGCCCCCTGAAGCGAGTCGTAAGCGAAAGGTCAGACTTCGGTCGGGACAGCGCCGCTCCCTCAGAAATTGATGTCGATAAAAGGCAAGGACTTGAACACCGCAGCCCTGTGGGAGCGAGCTTGCYCGCGAAGAGGCCGGCACATTCAGCATCGATGTCGGCTGACACACCGCCTTCGCGAGCAAGCTCGCTCCCACAGGTTCAACGGCTGTACGCAACATCTGCGAACTAACCAAATCACTGTGGGAGCGAGCTTGCTCGCGATAGCGGCCTGGCAGTCACTTCATCGGTGGCTGGCATGCCGTCATCGCGAGCAGGCTCGCTCCCACAAGTTTGCGGCCTTAACTCATCAAGCCGACTTTGCGCCCTGAATCAGCGAGCGCGCACGTTTCGCCAGCTCGGTTCCGTCAGTTTCGGGTGACTGGTCAACCAGCGTGGCCAATGCCTGTTGGTCCTCGGCCGTAGCGTCAGGGTGCTCGCACAGTTCGACCAGCGCTTGCAGCTCCAGCCACGGTGCTTCCTGGGCGCGAGCTTCTTCAACCGCGCGCCTCACCGCAGCGATGCCGGCGTCGGGCTGACCCTGTGCTCGCGAGATCGCTGCCTCCAGCAGCAATAGCTGTGGCAGGTATACGCGCTCGCCCAGTTCCTCGCCCACCCGAAATGCTTCCTTCAGCTCGACTTGCGCGGCGGTGCAATCACCTGCGAGCAGCAGCGCCTCGGTGGCGTAGCCGAGCACCTCGCTGGCACCGGAGCGCATTCCAAGCCCGGTGTGTTCTTCATAGGCCTCACGGATGCGACGGTAGCCGTCGCGGGGTGCACCGTTGCGGGCGTCGGCCCAGCCGCGCCACCAGCGGCAAGCCGTGCGCCCGAGTGCGAGCGAGTGCTCATCCACCAGCGTCTGCATGTCGTCAGCCAGCGCTGCCACACGCACGTGGTTTCCCATCCGCACCTCGATCAACACCTCCTGCCAGGCGGCGACCAGCCAGGTCATGGGCTGGCGCAACGCCTGCGCGCGTACCCGTGCCTGCTGCATGTGGGCTCGGGCTTGCTCAACCAGACCAGAGCGCAAGAGTTCTATAGCCAGCATGCCGTGCAGCATGACCTGGGGATCAGCCGCAAAGATATTGTTTGCCCCGATGTCCAGCGGCTCAGCGATCGCGAGGGCGAGCTCTAGCCAACGGCGGGTCGTCTGCGTGCGCCCCTGGAGGTGATGCACCTCGGCATGCACGATGCACGCCGCCAGCATGAGAGCTGGATCGTTTGTGTCGCAGGAGAGGGCTTCGGCACGTTCCGCCACCTCCAGCGCCAACGCATAATCGCCGCGCAGACCGAGCAGATAGCCGAATCCATGCAGCAGGCGACCACGCATTGGATGCACGGGTACATCTGCTAGCAGCATGTACGCGCGTTCGAACGCATTTTTGGCTTCGCTGCCGACACCGAACGTGTGGAAAGCCGATACGCCCTGCAGCGTGGCCAAGGTAATTTCGAGCGCATCGCGCTCCATCCCTTCTGGTGCCTGCATGAGTAGGACCAAGGCGCGCTCAGTGAGGCCGTAGCACAAGTCCGGGCTGAAGTGCAGCAGCGCAGCCTCCGCGGCATCGGCGTAGTAACGCAGCGCAATCATCGGCTGCCGAGCCCGGTCAAAGTGCATCGCCAGCTCCGAGGCAGCAACCGGTACGCCGACCGTGCGCTCGCGTTCGAGGGCTGTGCCAACCTGGTGATGGAGGTGGGTGCGCAATGAGCGCGGCGTGCGGTCGTACAGAACCTGGCGGAAGAGAGCATGCCGGAACGAGTAGGGCTGCTCTGCCGTCTCCTCAACTTCGGTGGTCCGCGACCGTATGAGCCATACCTGCTCGCGTATCAGCTCCTCACAGGTGTGGGCCACCGAAGCGAGGTCGCGCTCGAGGGCCAGTGAAACCGTCTCGATTCGGAATTCGGCCCCGCACACCGCTGCGACCGAGAGCACCGCACGCTGCTCCGGCCCAAGCTTGGCAATGTAGTGATCAATGATGGCTGCGAGGTTTTCGGGAACTGCCAGATCTGCGAGCCGAGCCTCGATGGTGGCATCGTCGTCCGTTGGGTCCATCACTTCACTGATGACTGACGATACGAACAACGGCACACCGTCAGTGCGCTCATGCAGGGCACGCACGAAGGTTTCATCGCGCGCCAGCGAGGCCGAACTCTGCGCAACATAGTCAGCGACCTCGGTTTCCGAGAACGGATCGAGCACCAATTCCTCGCACAGACGTTGCAGGCGCAGTTCGTGGCGCAACGAGCTGAGTGGATGATCGAGCGCAACCACCTCGGCGAGGCGGAAGCTCGATAGCCACATCAGCCGCGTGTTGCTACGTCGCCGCGCCACATAATTGATGAGCTGGACCGTCGCCCGATCGCTCCAGTGCAGGTCTTCGGTCACCAGCAACAGCGGTCGCTGCTCCGTGTAGCGGTCCAGCAGTTCGCCCATTTCCCGGAGCATGCGGTCCGGACCGACGCCGGCAAGCTCGCGCCGCAACGCGTCTCGCTCCGCCGTGGTGCTGAGCCACGGCAGTTGCAGCAGCCAGGTTGGCGCCACGTCGCGCAACAACGCCGGCAGGGTGGGGTCACTGCGGCACAGATCGGCCAACGCCTCCAGCACCGGCAGGTACGGTTCGCCGGTGCCGTAGTGCTCCACGCAATGGCCGCGTGCGCAGGTGATGCCGCCAAGGCTGGCAAGGAAATTTTCGATTAACGTGGTCTTGCCAATCCCCGGTTCTCCAGCGAGCCAGACCACGGCTCGCTGACCGCCATCCGCCCGCTCCCATGCCCGTTGCAGTCTTGAGATTTCGTCGGCGCGACCGATGAATGGCGGTGACGGATGCGCGCCGGCCGCCGGCACCGTCGCGGATGCAGGCGGCATCGAAGGTGCAGGGGAGGGCGCGGCGATGAAGCGATAGCCGCGCCTCGACACAGTCTCGATATAGCGGGGCTGCCTGGGGTCGTCGCCCAGCACCTTGCGCAGATCGCTGATGGCCGTCTTCAGCACCGAATCGCTGACGAACCGATGCCCCCACACGGCATCAAGCAAGGCATCCTTGGTCACCAACGATCCCGGCTGGCGTGCAAGGACGCACAGCAGTGTGAAGGGAGTTGGCGCCAACGCCACAGCTTCTCCGTTGCGTGACAAGCAGGCGTTGGCTTCGTCGAGTTCGAACTCGATGAAGCGGAGCTGGACTGGGTTCGGTTGGGGCTGCGGACGTGCCACGTTGGTTTCCTGAAGACTAAAACATGGGTGTGCCCTCGTGAGGCATGGCACGTGGTCACTCCAATAACAACGCTGATCGACTCAGAAGCCAAGCCTCACCGGTCGGAAACTGGCCCTGCGCATAGCTCACATGTCCTCGTCACGGTACGGTAATGATCCCAAAAAATTAATGACAAAAACATCAATATTGAAATATCTCTCAATTTTGCATACCTTGACTCTGCCTGGCGATGAGGCCTGTACGCCTCACGACTTCAATCACAACAAGGGCTCGAGATGAACAACAACAAGAAAGTACCCGAATTGACTCCCTCCGCCGTCGATGTGCTGGTCGTCGGTTACGGTCCGGTAGGCGCGACGATCGCGGCGCTGCTCGGCCGCTATGGGGTTACGACCCTGGTGCTGGACAAACTCCATGAAATCGTACTGATGCCCCGTGCCATTGCTCTGGACAACGAGGCCCTGCGCATCCTGCAACTCGCCGGGTTGTCGGAAGACGCCTTCGAGAAGATCGCTATCCCTGAAGTGAAGATGCACTCCCCGGTCCTCGGGCAATTCGGTCGAGCCAATACTGAGGGCTGTATCGACGGCCATCCCAAGCTTGTGACTTTCTATCAGCCCGACCTCGAACGAGCGATGCGCGGCCAGGTTTCCCGGCTGAAGTCAGTGACCAGTCTGGGCGGTTTCGAGCTTGCGAATCTGGTCGAGGAGTCGGATTGCGTGGTTGCCACCGTACGGGATCAAAATGGACACTCGCATTGCGTTTGCGCCCAGTATGTGATCGGTGCGGATGGCGCAAGCTCCAGGGTCAGGGCACTGATTGGCCAGGAGTTCGAAGGGCAAACCTATGCAGAGGATTGGCTGATTGTCGATGCCAGGAACCGGCATAAGTCAGCCATTGATCACATCGAGTTTATCTGTGATCCAAGGCGTCCAACACCGCACATGCCCGCACCCGGCGGAAGGGAGCGTTGGGAGTTCATGCTGCAACCAGGTGAATCCCGGGAGGAGCTGGAGAGCCCGGAAAGCATCGCCCGGCTCATCGCGCCATGGATCAACCCGCAGGAACTGGAAATCGAGCGCAAGGCGGTGTATCGATTCCACGCGCGCTGCTGCAACAGATTCAGCAAGGGACGTATCTTCCTCGCCGGGGATGCCGCGCACATCACCCCCCCTTTTGTCGGGCAAGGCCTCGTAGCGGGCCTTCGAGATGGCGCCAACCTTGCCTGGAAACTGGCCTGGGTCCTTCGCGGCCATGCCACGCCTGCAATACTCGATACCTATGACGTAGAGCGCCGCCCTCATGCCCAGGCGATGATCAATCTGGCGAAACTCATGGGCCGCCTGGTGATGCCGAGAAACAAGGTCGCAGCTTTCTTTATCCACGGCCTGATGCGCACGCTGGCGTTGACTCCCGCTACCAGAAAGTACTTCGAGCAACTGGACATCAAGCCAAAGAACATCTTCAAACAGGGGCTGTTCGTGCAGCATCATCGTGGCGACAAGCTGGTTCGTGGCAGTCTGTTTCCCCAAGCCTGGGTTCGCGACATGCAAAAGCAGATCAAACTGAGCGACGATGCTCTTGGAGACAACCTGACCCTGGTTGGATTCGGTGTTGACCCGTTGTCACTGCTAACCACCGATCAGATCGTTTCCTGGGAAAAAATGGGAGGCCACTTCCTGGAGATCAGAACACGCGGACAACGCTCCGGCGGCAGTTGTGACTTCATCGAAGATATGAACCATGACATCCTGCCGCTGGCTGCCAAAGGAACGCTCGTCGCGGTTCGTCCCGACCGTATCGTCATGCACCACGCCCCTGGCGCGCAGGCAGGCAGTCTTCTTCGGGACTGCAGGGGCCTGCTGGTCAGCGAAGACGCCACTCCTGACAGCATTTCCATTACCATCAACGAGCCCCCTCGATTAAGAGCCTGAAGATGCCTTCCCCCACTTTCCCTTCAGAAGCAACTGAGCAAGAGCCTCTCACTCGAGGCCACAAGAAGCGTGAACGTACCCGTCGCGGCCTGGTGGACGCGGCCTTGCGTCTTGTCGCACGTAAGGAGGTGGGGGAGATTGCACTGCTCGATGTCGCCTCGGAGGCCGCGGTATCCAACGGCACCATCTACAACTATTTTCGAACGCGCGACGAAGTACTCGAGGCGGTTGGCATCGCCATGGCGAGTGAGTTCTCCGATGCCATTTCCGCCCTGAGTTCGGACGTGCACTGCGGTGCACAGCGGCTTTCGATTGGTGTGCGCATGTTCGTATGCCGGGCCGCCTACGACCATCAATGGGCTAACGCACTACTGCGTATCATCCATTCCGATCAGACCATGCGCTCGCGTTTGGCTGCACATGTGCTGGGCGACCTGCGTGAGGGGCTGCGCGCGGGTACTTTCGCTTATGAGGACGAGGGGATCGCCCTGGACATGGTCGTATCCTGCACAACCGGCGCCATGCGCTCGGTTGTCGAAGGGCGTGCGGTGGCGGAGCACGATCAGCGGGTTGCCGAGATGATTCTCAAGGCTCTGGGTGTAACACCTGCCAGAGCCAAGAGAATCGCCGGTAAGCCGCTACCCTAGTCCTGATGTCATCATTGACCGGCTAAACCCTAATGCCAGTCAGTTAACGCTTTGAACACCGCAACTCCTGTGGGAGCGAGCTTGCTCCGGGCGGCGTTCCGACGATGACGATCGCATAGTCGACACCTGCGTTGCCTGACAGTCCGCTATCGCGAGCAAGCTCGCTCCCACAGGTTTTGCGCCTTAACTGACTGGCATTAGGCTAAACCCGGCCAATCCATTGCCGATAGCTCTTCGCCTGGCGACGAGACTTCAGCTGATTGCCGATCAATGCCATGAGTGGCGACGTCCCGGGTTTTGTCCGTTTGCCTTGGCTCAACAAACCGAGCTGCTTCTTGATCACCGACGCCACTGCAAGCGATGCCAGCGCCTTATTCTTCCAGCGCACGACGATGGGCTCCACTTCGGTGTCCTTACCTTCCATCCACTGGCTTGGCAGGGCCGGTTCGATTGCCAACGCAGTGGCCAGCCCCACCATCGACACCGATCCGCTCACCACTCGCTCCGCCACCTCCTTTCTACGCACGCCGCCGGTGACCATCAGCGGCATGCGCGCTATTTTTCCTATTTTTTCCGCGCACTCGAGAAAGTACGCTTCTCGAGCCAAGCGGCTGCCGTCGCGGGTTTGCCCCTGCATTGCCGGGCTTTCGTAGCTGCCGCCGGACAACTCGACCAGGTCGACCGCCTTGGCGTTGAGCATTTCCACCACGCGAGCGGCATCCTCGGCATCGAAGCCACCGCGCTGAAAGTCCGCGGAATTGAGCTTCACAGCGACGCAAAAAATCGGTGCCACCCGCTGACGTATTGCGTCGATGGTTCGCAGGAGAATTTGCGCACGATTTTCCAGGCTGCCACCCCAGCGGTCGCTACGCCGGTTGGTCAAGGGCGAAAGGAATTGGCTGAACAGGTAGCCATGCGCTGCATGAATCTCCACGCCGGTGAATCCGGCACGCTCGGCCAGCACCGCCGCCTGGGTATAGCGCTCGATCAGCTCTTCGATCTCCTGCTCCTCCAAAGCCCTGGGCGGCACAAAAGCTTTTGATAGTCCGGGAATGTCGACAGCCACTGCAGAGGGGCCCCGTGCCGATTGCCCCATTGAAGCCAAGAGCTGCCGTCCGGGATGATTGATTTGCATCCAGGCCTGGGCTCCACGGCTGCGGCAAGCATCGGCCCATAACCTGAATTCGCCCAGGTTGCGATCGTCTTCAAGCACCACGCCAGCGGGGCCGGTCAAGGCGTGGCGGTCAACCATGACGTTGCCAGTGATGATCAGGCCGGCACCACCCTGGGCCCAACGCCGATAGAGCTTGACCAGCGCTTCCCCAGGAGCGTGATCCTCATTGGCAAGGTTCTCCTCCATGGCGGCCTTGGCGATCCGGTTCGGAATCACCGTGCCGTTAGGCAAGCGAAGTGGTTTGAAGAGCTTTGAGCCGGTCATGTTCTGTCCTTCAACTGATGAAAATACGGCCAGCCCGCGCAGGGCTTGATGTGCCGAGAAGGCAAGCCTGAAACACAATTGAACACGTGTGTTCAGTTGTGTCAATGGCGCAGGGCTTTAATTGACCTGGCTTCAGGCCGATTTTCAGGCAGAAAAACCTACACGCTTAAAAATAGGGTTGACGTAAAATGAACACGAGTGTTCAATCGGTCCATAAGGTAATCCTGGAGAGAGAACCGTGGAATCCCTGAATCCAACACAGCGCCGCATTCATCAAGCCGCCTTCCGCCTGTTCGCTGAAAGAGGCACCTCACAAGTGAACATTCTCGACCTCGCCCAAGAGGCAGGCGTGGCGCGCGGAACGGTCTATAGCAACATCGACAGCATGGAAAGCCTGTTCGAGGCAGTCGCAGGTCATCTGGCCAGGGAGATGCATGAGCGCGTCAACAAGAGCTTCAATTCCCTCTCTGATCCGGCTCAGCGCCTTGCCAATGGCATTCGATTGTTCATTCGTCGAGCGCACGAAGACTCACAGTGGGGCGCGTTCATCCATAAGTTCGCCATGAGCAATTCTTCGTTACGCGAAATGTTCAGCAGCCAGGCGACTACGGATCTTCTGAGCGGGCTTTCCACTGGACGCTATACGTTTGCGCAGGAGCAATTGCTCTCAGTGCTGACGCTGATTTCGAGCAGCGTCCTGGGCTCGATTTTTCTGGTGCTGGAAGGGCACAGAACGTGGCGCGAATCGGGATCTGATACGGCTGAACTCGTGCTGCGTGCCTTGGGTGTGCCTTTGGAGGAGGCTAGAGCGCTGGCGACCGTAGAGTTGCCGGCACTTCCTCCTATCGACTAAGCGCGGTAACCGAAACAACGAAAAACCCCTGGCGTTTTCAGGGGTTCAGGGATCGCTTTGCCCTAAAAACTGGAAAACAAGAACAATGAATAACAAAAATCAAATGCCCCAGTTGGCAACACAACAGCCTGTCCGGTATCCGCAACCGACGGTTAAAGCCCAAGGTCTGACTCACCTGATCTTTCAAAGGCCAGACTTGAATGAGGCGGCGCATTTCCTGACAGACTTCGGCCTGGCCGTCAGTCATCAGAACGCCGAAACGCTCTATCTGCGCGGCACTGAACCGGCTCCCTATTGTTACCGTGTCCACCGTGCAGAAAATGCATGCTTTGTCGGGTTCGGGCTGGCAGTCCAATCGCTCGAGGATCTGGAAAAGCTGACGCAAATTCCAGGTGCATCATCGATCGAGACATCGACACATCCTGGCGGCGGGCATTACCTCAGACTGACCGATCCTTCAGGGTTTACCGTCGAAGCGGTTTGTGGCCAGACGCCAGGTAAAACCCTGGTACACAGAGCCCCACTTCCCTGGAATCTGGCGCAAGAGCAATCGCGAATCAACGCCACGCAGCGCCCGCCGATTGCACCGCCTGAAGTAATCAAGCTGGGTCACATCGTCATTGAAGTGGCCGACTATCAGGCGACCTGTGCCTGGTACACCCGGCATTTCGGGTTCATTCCCAGCGATGTGCAAGTACTCCCTGACGGCACCCCCATCGTCGCCTTCATGCGCCTTGATCTCGGTGACAGGCCTGCGGATCACCATACGCTCGCGATCGCCCAGGGGTTCATGGCGACCTATAGCCATAGCGCCTATGAAGTTGTCGATGCCGACGCGGTGGGCATGGGGCAACGGGTCCTGCGAGAGCGGGGTTGGGAGCACTCATGGGGAATCGGCCGGCACATCCTGGGCAGTCAGATCTTCGATTACTGGCAAGACCCTTGGGGTGATAAGCACGAGCACTACTGCGACGGGGATATCTTTACCGCCATACAACCTGTGGGCATCCATCCCGTGAGTCCCGAGGCAATGGCGCAGTGGGGGCAGCGCATGCCCAAGAGTTTTACCAAACCCAAGATGAGCTTCAGCAATGTACGAGCCCTGATCCGCAACCTGCGGCGCAGCCCTGACTTGACGATTGGCAAGTTGATCACGCTGATGCGGATGTTCGGGTAGAGCGGCTGCCATGTCGGCCAACGCTACACGATATGGCCGGCGAGACGTGCTCAAAGCCGGTGCCTTGATCGCCGGCGGCTCGTTGATCTACAGCGTCGCCAGCCCACCCTCAGAACAACACCACAGTTCTCGCGCCATCGAGCGCGGGACAAACGCTGCTCCAGGAGTACCTTCAATGTCTGCTGTACACGTAGTCCGCTTTGAGTTTGAGAACGGTATCCACTGGGGCGTGCTACGCCAAGACCGTATCACGATTGTCCCAGGTACTTTTGAGACCACGGGTGACTTCATCAACCAGAACAGTATCGATGATCTCGCTCAACTGAAGGGTACTCAGTTGGAGGCGCACCAAGTGAATCTGCTGTCGCCGGTAACCCGCAATCAACAGTTCGTCTGCCAAGGGGCCAACTACCGACAGCACATGATCGAGTCGGGCATGGACCCGGATGCGAAGAAATACAACATGATCTTCACCAAGGCGACCAGTTGCCTGGTGGCCGCAGACAGCGTCCTGATCAAGCCGCGCACCGTCCGTTTCCTTGACTATGAGATCGAACTTGGGCTGGTGATGAAGCGCGTGATCAGCGGCGCAGTGACCGTCAACGACGCCAACCTGCATGAATTCGTTGCCGGTGTGGTCATTGTCAATGACTACTCGGCACGCGACATTCAGATCCCCCAGATGCAGTTCTACAAGGGCAAGAGCTTTCGCACGTTTGGCCCGGTCGGCCCCTACCTCTGCCTGCTGGGTACCCAGGACATGCATTACCTGAAAGCATTGCAGTTGCGCCTGACGGTCAATGGCGAAGTGCGGCAAAGCGACAGTACGGCCAACCTGGTGTATGGCCCGGCTGAAACCCTGACCGAACTCTCCGCCGTGCAAGATCTTGCCCCCGGCGACCTGATCGCCACCGGTACTCCGGCGGGATGCGCGCTGAGCATCCCTTCGCCCGCCAAGCAGCGCATTGCGGCCCTGATGCCAGAAGCGACCAAGTGGAAGCTGTTCCTCAAAGCGCAGGAGGGGCGGACGCAGTATCTCAAGGCAGGAGACGTCGTCGAAGCGCGCATTCGCAGTGCCGATGGCGTGATTGACCTGGGTGTGCAACGCAACCGAGTCGTAGAGGAAGCCTGAAGATGATGGTGCGATCTCTGAACGACATTGAAAGTATCGAGCAGGTTCCGTTGTCGGAACGTGGCTTGGCTTCCAGCACCTATGAAGCACTGGCGCGTACAGCCGCGCTTAGCCCCAACGCGCCTGCACTGAGCTTCTTCGCCGACGCTACCTGCTTCAGGAACACCCATCACTGGAGCTATGCCGAACTCGTCGAAGATATCACTCGAGCGGCGAATGCTTTCCACGATCTGGGCATTACCCCGGGTGAAGTGCTGGCCTTCATCCTGCCCAACCTGCCGGAAACCCACTTCACCATCTGGGGGGGCGAAGCGGCCGGTGTCGTCATGGCGATCAACCCACTGCAAGAAGCCAAACAGATGGCTGCCTTGCTGCGGGCCGCCAAGGCCAGCGTGGTGGTAACGCTCGCACCGACGCCGGGCAGTGACCTGTGGCCGAAGTTGGCGTCGCAGCTGGATCAACTTCCCGAGATCAAGCACGTCGTTTGGGTTGGCATGGGACCCTATGTTGATGCAGCTCAGCGTGAATCCCTTGAATCCCTGGCAGAGAAAGAGCGTGAATTGCACAGGGGGGCCACGATTCACGAGTTACGGACGTTGATGGATGCTCAGCCAGGCACGCACCTGAAAAGCGACCGGCAATTGCGCCCTGAGGAGCGTTCCTCTTACTTCTGCACCGGCGGCACCACTGGGCTGCCCAAGATCGCGATGCGGACGCATGGGGCAGAGGTCTTCAACGCGTGGGCCATGGCTACGCACATGCAACCACATGGGAGTGGCCAGGTCATTTTCTGTGGGTTGCCGCTGTTCCATGTAAATGCACAGCTGGTGACAGGCTTGATGCCCTGGACCCAAGGTGATCATGTCATCCTTGGCACGCCGCAGGGTTATCGCGGTGAGGGGGTGATCCCACGCTTCTGGGAGATGGTCGAGCACTTCGGCATCAACTTCTTCTCCGGCGTACCCACCGTCTATTCCGCACTGTTGCAAAACGAGCTGGAAGGCCGTGACCTGTCCAGCCTGCGTTATGCCATGTGTGGTGCCGCGCCGATGCCGGTCGAACTTTTCCGAGAGTTCGAAGGCCGGACCGGGGTGAAGATCCTCGAAGGCTACGGACTCACGGAAGGCGCGTGCGTCTCCTCGGTTAATCCGCCCCATGGCGAGCGCTTCGTCGGCTCCATCGGCATACGGATTGCCTATCAGGGCATGCGTGCAGTCATGCTCGATGACGCTGGAGAGTATCTGCGCGACGCCGACACCGACGAAATTGGCCTGATCACCATCACGGGTCCGAACCTGTTCGAGGGTTACGTTGAAGAAAGCCATAACCGGGGCCTGTGGATCGACATCAATGGTCAGCGCTGGCTGAACACGGGCGATCTGGGTCGCCAGGATGAAAACGGTTACTTCTGGCTGACCGGGCGCAAAAAGGAGCTGATTATCCGCGGCGGCCACAATATCGATCCCAAGCAAATCGAGGAGGCTCTGCAAGCCCATCCAGCGGTGGCGTTAGCCGCGGCCATCGGCAGCCCGGACGTCTATTCGGGTGAAGTGCCGGTTGCCTACGTGCAACTGCGGCCAGGCCACGTTTGCGATGTCGAAGAACTTGAACAGTTTGCTCAACACCACATCAGTGAGCGGGCGGCCATTCCAAAGCGGATCGAAATCCTCGAAGCACTGCCGTTGACGGCGGTGGGCAAGATCTTCAAGCCCGCGTTGCAGCAGCGCGAAGTTGCCAGGGTAGTCCGGCAGGATGTGGATCGCATGTGTCTGAAGGACATTGCGGTCGAGGTGATTGCGCATGAACAACGTGGATTGGTCGTGTGCATCCGGGCCGGGAGACATCAAGAGTCCCTGGCCCTCCTTCTAGGTCGCTATAGCTTTCAGGTGGAGTGGCTCGATTGATCCTGACTTTGTAATTTCGGCACTACGGCCCTGGTACTAATCAGCCAGGGCCTTTTTCAAAAAAACGATGAACTTCAACCGGCACTGCCAAGTGCACCGGAAGGCGAAGCTTTGCCTGCGCACCAATCAATAAAAACAATACGAGGTGGAAAATGAACCTGAGCAACCGTGTAATCCCGTGTCTCTCAGCTGTGCGAGAAGTGTCTTCCTGGATCAAATTCACAGGTGCCGCGGCAATACTCAGCGTTTCAACAAGCGCGGGCGCCAATGGCATTGCCTTGAACGAGCAAAGTGCAAGTAGTGCGGGTACTGCTTATGCGGGGAGGTCGTCTTCTGCGCTGGATGCCAGCACCATCTTTGGTAACCCGGCGGGCTTAACCAAATTGAAACGTACCGAGATTTCCGGAGGAGCCGCGGTCGTCTCGGTGAGCGACGACATCAGTGATGCGCAGAGCAGTGCCCCGGGAACGAATAAAGGGAACTCGGTACCATTGGGGGTCGTGCCCTTCGTCTATATGTCGACGCCGCTTGACGAACGTTTTTCGATTGGTCTTGGCCTGTATGCTCCGAGTGGCCTGATCAATGATTACGAGAGCGGTTTTCAGGGCCGCTACCATGGTTCCTATAGCACGACCAAGGAAATAACCCTGCAGCCCACCATTGCCTATCGGATCAATGATTACGTGTCCATTGGAGGCGGACCGACCATAAACCGTTTCGATGCAAAGCTTCAGAATGACTTGGCCACCGGTGCCCTGAACAACGGCCAGGACACAGAGGTCACTATTAAAGGCGATGACACGGCACTTGGCTACAATCTCGGCATCTTGTTTGACTTGAGTGAGGCGACGAGTTGGGGGATTAACTATCACTCAAAAGTGGCTTATCACCTCAAAGGGCATACTGAGGTTTCCGGCTCTCCAAGCGTTATCCCGCTGGACGGAAACTATGACAACAAGATAGACATCACTATGCCCGAATCAGTGGACACGTCCATCACCCATCATTTCAACAGTCGCTGGACGGGATACCTGGGGACCACCTGGAAACGTTGGAGCCGGATCCAGAAGGTCGAGGCAGTCAACAGCGGTCTTTCCCCCCTGGGCCAGGCGGCCGGTCTGGGAAGTGTGACCGAAGAAATGAACTGGCGTGACACTTGGGCCACCGCAGTTGGGGCCTCCTATCAATTGAACCAACAATGGCTGCTGCGCGCAGGCTACGCCTATGATCCGTCGCCCATCAGAAATGCCGATCGCAGCGTGCGCGTTCCGGTTGGGAATCGCCAGGCCGTGACCTTGGGTGGTGCTTATTCGCCGAACTCCGATCTGACGATAGACTTTGCTTATGGTTATCTCTGGGATTCCAAAGTTTCCGTAAAACAGTCGAACAACTCCGGTCTTCAGCCTGAATACAGTGCCAAATATGACAATAGTGCGAATGGAATTTCAGTGCAGGCAACCTATCGGTACTAATCGACAGGACTCAATTTTTAATAGAGTCCATTTTTGCGAGCCTTCCTGAAAGTTTCCCTTTCATCGTTAATCAACTACTCCATCGGGACGTGATGCAGTCCTGCCTGTCAATCAGCACCCACTACCGAGAATACTTTCGCGGTAGTAGGTGGGTTGTCATTTAATGACCGCTAATCCATCGGGCTTTACGCGTGAACCTTCTGAATCAGTCAAAATTCTCGACCAGGCTTTTGACCTCGTTCGTCATTTGTGCCCTGATCACTCTAGCCGTGGGTGGGTTGGGAATGGTGGGGATCAATCGTTTGGCCACAGCGCTGTCTTTGACCTTTTCCAACAGCCTGGTCTCAGTGGGCAACATCAACGAGGTCATGACCAGAGCTTGTCGACAGGTTGGCAGTAGCCGCTCTGGGCGATCCTTGCAAGCAAGGGCGTCCCGAAGGAGAATGCCGGATTTCCAATGATCGTCATTAGGGTTTGTTCAGTAAAATTAACGAGTTGACATCAGGTTTTTAGGGTGAGCATGCCAAGCGAACCACCGTTTGATCTGAAGTTCAACTCCCGCGAAGTGAGCGCTGGGCATTGCTAATGAACAATCTCGGTTCAAATGTTATCGAGAAAACTGAGTGTTGCAGTGGCACCTCCGGGGTTTGCCCTCGATTCAGATCTGATTTATACAACAAGGCCACATGAAAAATGAAAATAAAATTATTATTCATCGCTTCGCTAGGGATTTTATCGCTAATTCAAACATCACTATCCTTCGCGGATAATGTCAATGGAAAAAATCTCTATTCACAGCGATGTGCCATGTGCCACGGAATAGATATCAAGGGAACAGGACCATTGGCTAATAAAAGCAATCCTCCTACACCTAATCTAACAACATCCGTTTTCAAGAAACGACTAAATGATTATCCTGGCGTTATTGTGTCATCGATAATACTTCGTCCAAATGGAGACTTGATTCCAAGAACTTTGCAAGAGAATGGTGTAAAGCTACCGCCGTACTCTTGGAGGGTTAAGGATTTTCGCGATTTAAATGAATACATGAGTAGTGTGATTTCAAAAAGTCGATGATTTTGAGAGGAGGGGTGGGCACAGAAATTCGAGAGCCATGAGCCAGTCGACCTCTCGCGGGTACATCGCTAATGAACAATCCAGGATGTTCAACTTTCCGTGAATGCGTGAATGCGTGAATGACCGGAAGGACCTTGGCCTTTGTCTCATAGTCCATAGGATACTCCAATGACGGCTTTTGGTCGATTCTGTTGAAAAAGTCGACCATGGTTTCCGCAGCAGAAAAGTACGCGTCCGAGATTGAAATCTTTMCTTTCGGCAGAGGCTTCCCGACTCAGATTTCACGTAGCAGTGTGCAAAAAAGGCGTTTTAACCAGTCAATGACCGGGCTGTTTGGGCGAACCGACTTTTTCAACAGAATCGGCCGTTTGCTGCCTGTCACCAAGTGCTGTAAACCACCAAAAACGGACTTCGGTTAACGTTTTCTTTTGAGTGAAAAAGTTTAGTTTCGCTACCGTAAGCTTCCGGTCTTGAATGGTTCCTGGACGAACCCTTAAACTGATCAATATAAGCTACTTGCCACTTGGGTTTGTTGGCGGATTTCCCAAGTGAAAATTATACTATGATTAATTAGAGAATTTTATTTTTTGGTAGGCGCCGAGGACCGGTCCACGCCTTGAAAGTTAAACTGCCCTCTCACTCAATAATGCTTCAGCTATTTGCTTGTTTAGTTGCGCGATTTTTATGTTGCCAGAGGCGTGTGCAACAACAGTTGTGCCGGTAATAAGGCTTAGAAACTGTGGGAGAACGACTTCTGCCTTGTCAGGTTCCACGAGTTGGGACAAGCGCGTTTTAATGAAATTTTCCCACTCATCGAAGTGCAAGCCTACTTTTGCACGCAAAATTTTCGATGCGTCATCATTGAAATCATTTAGACCACGAGCAAATGCGCAGCCTCTGAAGTCCTGCTCTGAAAACCAATACTCGAGAAAATCAAAAATCGCCAACAGCTCGGCTTTTGGGTCGCCGCCAGCTCGCGTGGCGTATTTGTTCAAGTTCGTAAATCGAAGCCAATGCCAAAAATCCAAATAGGCAGCGATAAGATCAGCCTTCGAGGGGAAGTAGTTATAGAAGGTTCTCTTCGATACACCGCTCTCAGCAATGATGCGATCAATTCCGATTGTGTGTACGCCACGTTCATTAAAAAGGATGATCGCTGTCTTTAAGATACGATCGCGTGGCTTGAGAGACGCGGTTTCCTCAAAACGGAGGTCTTTGAAACCTGAAGCAATATTTTTCATAAAAATTCTCCAGCATCAATCGTAGTGCTTGGCACACAGATCTGTCTACTTTTTTCTTGAGGTGGTAGACAGATCTGTGTACTTTTGACCGGCTGGTTCAGCCCAGTCACAAAATTCTCAAAAGCACTGGAGACAGAAAATGCCCAACTTCAATGATTTCTCGTTCAAAGCACAGCCCTGGTACAACGAGTCGGAGTTCCGCCCGCTCTTCGCCAAGGCAGTGAGCCTCAATACTATCGTCATCCATTGCTTCGATCCGCGTGCGTCGGAAATTCCGGCCGTTGTCGCCAAGCATTTCGGTGAGGTCTACCCGGGCGAGAACGTTCTCGATGAGGCTGGTAACAGGGTTGGGCATACCACCACCTTGTTCCCCGTATCAGTCGCCGGTGGTCGGGCTGTTGCAGGCGTGCAGTCTATCGCTACTATGGTCCATCTCTTCGGTATCGAAAGAGTAGTGGTCGTACACCATTCTTTCTGCGGTGCTACGTCCTTCACCACTGATGGCATCATCGACGCATTCAAACATGAGCACGGCAGCGATATTTCGTCGGCGTTTGACCATGACAGCATTTGCATTTCGGATTTCGAGACTTCACTGAAATACGACGTCGGAGTCGTTCGCGCAAACCCAGGGGTACCGGCGCACGTGAAAATCTACGGGTTCTTCTACAATATCGATTCCCTCGAACTGACAGAGGTGGTGAGCGACATTCCTGACCAAGCAGAGGCTTGATTCAGGAGCGGCGGCCAACAGCCCGCTGGTCGCCGCTTATTTTGCCAGCGAGTTGAATTAGCGCCTTTTCCGTTTCTAAGCTTTAAGTACCGCTCACTACGCTAGGGAAATTGCTCGCGTTCGTCTGATCACGTAACGTGCTCAATGCCATCGATAACAAACACTTGGTAATCCCCGCCCCTCAAGCGATGTTCGCGCGCTTCTTGATACGCGTCACTTGCATACCATTCATGGGCCTCCTTGATCGAGGGAAATTGAAGAATGGCAGCCGCTTCAATCTGCTGGCCGTCAAGGATGTCGAGATCTCCGTAGAACGCTAGCGGTGTCACCGGGCGCCCAGCAAGAGTCTGCGGACCTTTTTTCTGGTAAATATCTAGCTCGTTCGCATTGGTGGTCCGGACGCGGGACATGACAACGTAAGCAGGCATAGTAACTCCTTTGACATAAAGTTAATGGCGGGGCTGAGTCGGGCTGGCAACTACTTGTTAAGTAGTTGCCAGTCCGAGTTTTCTGTAAGCTGTGATGCTTCAATAGTTTACGATTGAAGTTGAGTTAGGTGGCTGTTGCGCCGTGTTAAAAAAACAATGGGGTCGCGTAGCCGTGTCCAATCAGAAATTGTTTTTTATTTTACACGTAAGGAGCCAAATCAAGTGCATGCGGAACTGTCTCCACCAGTCCATTTGTTACTGCCTTGAAAGACACTTCAAAGCGTGTGCCGACCAAATGTTCGAATGCAGTCGCGCTGAATACACTGTAGAGCTCGTCTCGAGAGTATTTGGAAAGCACCTCTTTTACTGATCGTTGTGACATTCGTGAAACACCTGTTCCAAAGACATCGCAGATAGCGCCGCGAGTTACTAAGAACGCCTCTGCACCATGTTCCTCAGATGGAACATGATAATTAAGATGAACGGCAATTGCATGCGCGACGATATCCGCGTGCTCGCGACAGAACCCTTTTCCGAGCAAGAAGTCTCGTGCGTGCACGCCACCATTGACGGCGAAACAACAGTCGCATGGTTGCGGGTTAGCTGTGGGCGTCAGGCCCAGGTCGTGAAGCATGGCGGAGGTGAAGCCAAGTTCGCGGTCGAAGTCGATTCCATCGTGCAGCGCGATCAATGATCCAAAGTAGTAGGTGCGCCAGCAGTGTCGCATTAAAGTTGGCTTATACAGATCTTGAACATAGGCCAGAGACTCTCTGACCATCTTTGTGTCGGGCGGTACAAGGTCATCTATAGAAATATACTTCGGGTTTAAAAGGCCAAGTCGGTGGCGCTCTGCATCAAGCTTTTCCTGGCTGAAGATAAATTTCAAGTTGTCGATAAGTTGTACTTGTTCGCTCTCACGAAGGACTCCTTTGGTGGACTCTCCCCATTCTACGGAACCGACTGAAATATCGAGAGCGCTTGACGAACTAGACACAATCTTCATTCTTAACTCCTAGACGTTTTTTCCGTCACAGTGTTGCAACCACCACTTATCGCAAATCATCAGAGTGCTATAAGTGGTACTTGCGATTCTTTACTTTCTTTGCCGAGGTGAAGTGGTTCGCTAGCCTCAGTCGGTCTACGTTCCGATCTCGCATCGACAGAGGTTTCGACCGACAGCTGTCCGCATTACATATCGAGCGGGCGATCCCACGTAAACCCCTGGAAGAGTCGGAGGTGAGAGTTGCGACAACGGTCGCCCGGGCCTCAGCCACCTAAGCGCAGGGGGAAGCTAAGGGCTATAACCGCCCGCTTCAGGCACAGAGTACGGTGGCAATTGCAAGACAGCCATTGGCGATATCGACATAATTAAGGTCGATATCGACACTGGTTGGGAGCGGCTTCCTATCAACACCGATCAACGTTAGCGCTGCTGCACAGTGCTCGCGGATCGGAAAATGGCGAGTACAGAATTGTCGAACCGCTGAACGGTCATTGCCGTCAATTGACAATAGGAGCACATGCTCCTATCTTAAATCGCATAGGGGCATATGCTCCTATCGTGAATTAAAGAGCATAGGCTCTAACCAATTGAGAGGACTACGATCATGAGCGCAGCTGAAATTCTTGTAAGCGGTGCAACCGGGCGGACTGGTGCTGCAGCAATCGACGAACTGCTTAAGTTGGGCAAGAGCGTCCGCGCGTACGTGCGTTCGGACGACGAAAGGGCAGCAGCTCTGCGCCAGCGCGGAGTTGAAATTGCTATTGGCGATTTCACCGACATCGATGCCATTCGTGCAGCGATGGAAGGCATTCGCTCGGCCTATTTCCTTTATCCACTCGCACCGGGAATCGTCGAAGGTGCGGCCTATTTTGCCCAAGCAGCGAAAGAGGCCGGGGTAAAGGCGATCGTGAACATGTCGCAGATCTCCGCGCGGCGTGATTCCAAAAGCCATTTGGCACAGGACCATTGGATCTCCGAACGTGTATTCGACTGGTCGGGTGTACCGACAACGCACCTTCGCCCTACCTTCTTCGCGGACTGGCTTGCGTACCCTCACTTCGCAAAGGAAATCCGGGCCAAGAAGAAAATCGAGTTCCCCTTCGAGAATGGTCGCCACGCTCCTATTGCTACTGACGACCAAGGTCGGGTGATCGCCCACATTTTGGCCAACCCTGCAGGGCATGAAGGTAAAATTTACAGCCTTCATGGTCCGATCGAGATGAATCACACCGAGATCGCTGCTGCCATGAGCGAAGTGCTTGGCGCGGAAATCGAGTACGCTCCGACATCAATCGAGGCGTTCCAGCATAAAATGGAACACGAGTACAAGTTTCCTGCGGCCTTGGTACAACACCTGGTCGAAGTTGCTCAGAACTACCGAGAGGGTGTCTTTGCGGGTGTGAACGACGTGGTTGAGAAGATCACCGGCACACCTGCGCTGTCAGTGCAGGCGTTCATCGAAAAATACCGTGACGTCTATGCGTGACTCGTACGTCCGGGGCGTAAATAGTCATCAGTAGTAGTGAGGAAATATACAGATGCTGCCGGTTAACCAACCAACAGGGATCGACCAGTGCAATTGCTCCGCAATAAGGAGGGCGAGCCGGCAGATCACTCGCTTTTATGATGCGCAGCTTGAGCCATCGGGTCTGCGGATCACCCAATACCTTACCTTGGCTGCTCTCCACGAAATGGGGACTGCTGCAATCAATACCCTTGCTGAGCGGCTCGATATCGAGCGCACGGCGATGGGGAAAATGGCGGGTTTCCTGGAACGGGGAGGATTGATTTCGATCAGCCCCTCTCCATCTGACGGAAGAAGTCGCCTGGTAGTGCTAACGGAGGAGGGGCGGAGCTTGTTCGAAAGGACTGCACCTCTCTGGGAAGAGGCTCAACGACAGTTTGAGCAAATGAACGGTACTGAAAAGGTAGACGCGTTAAGGCGGGAGCTTGCGTCTGTGGTAGTCGGCGATATCACGCACGGTGTCTCTGACGATTAGTCGCGGACTATCGGCGGCCCATAGGTTTGGCGGTATCGCTTGCAGGTGCTGGAAGTCGACGTCAACCGGACTGCGTCGGCTCGGTGCTTTTGTCGAAGCGCTGGGAGTATTCCATTGGGCTCACACCGAAGCGGCGCGTAAATGCCTTCCTAAGCACGTCGACGCCGTGGTAACCGTTCCGGCGACAGATGTCGTGCATCGATTTTTCGCCAAGCGCAAGCGAACGGCAGACCGCTTCCAGCCGGACGGTTTCGACGTATTTTGCAGGCGTGGTCTGCAATTCCCGCTGAAACATTCGTATCAGCGTTCTGACACTGGTTGAAACTCTGGCTGCCATCATCTCGATTGTGAGATCCATATGCAGATGCTCACTGATCCAGAGGCATAAGTCGCTCAGACTTGAATTGTGCGCCTGCTGTGACTGAAGTGCGAAGCTGAACTGCGCCTGTCCGCCTGGACGACGTAAGTACAAAACCAAATTCTTCGCTATCTCCATGGCGAAGTCATTTCCAAGATCTTCACTTACCAGCGATAGCGCGAGGTCGATTCCGGACGATATGCCAGCTGACGTATAGACATTGCCGTCTTTCACCCAGATGGGAGACGGGTCGACCTGTACCTTGGGGTAGCGCTCCGCCAAACGTCGTGCCACGCTCCAATGAGTCGTTGCCCTGCGGCCGTCCAGAAGGCCCGCGGCAGCCAGGGCGAACGCCCCAACACATATAGAGCACACGCGCCGCACAGTCTTCGAGCGCGTTCGAAGCCACTCTATGGCTTCCTGGTCGACCTGTTCGAACGACTTGGAGCCCATTGTCACGATCAAGGTGTCGATGGGTTTGTTCGCACGACGCTCTTGCTCGAGTGTGCGATGCCCTCTGAACCCAATACCTGTTTCGCTCTCGAGGTGCACATCAGCAGCAGAGCTGACTAGTTCGAGCACGTACGGGGCAAGGCTAGCGCCGTCCAGTTGATTCGCCCACGCGATTACTTCCGCTGGGCCGATCACGTCGAGCGCGTCCACCGGTGGCAAACCCAATATGACAATCCGCTTCTGCCTCACGTCTGCGCGCGGAGCGGCTGGTTTCGTCAACTTTTTCATTGGAGGAGGCCCCGTGCGTCCGGGCATAGAGTGAGCATTTGTGGCAGAAATAGTCTTGGATCTGTCACTTGTGCTCCGTCCGAACAGCATAGACTGAATCTCGCTGCCCCCCGCATGCCTAGGCGAGTCAGGCATCCGTGAGCTCGTAGATAGACGCGGAGAACGAAAATGTATGTGAAGGCCGACGTGCAGGACTTAATTGAAGCCCTGAGCCTGGAGCGTTAGTGGCAGTGCTAACTATTTGTTCAGGAGGTAACGATGCGTTTCTTTCCGAAGGTAGTTGCCGCGCGCCGAATTGATCCTGATAAGCGAGCGAGTGCAGTAGATTTCGTCAACCGAGTCAACTGGCTCTTCGAGACGTGGGATCTTGAGGAAATGATCAGTTCCTTTACGGCCGACGCAAAGGTCATACATTTCAAGGGTGAAGTTAGCGGTGGACCCAACATCCGCCATTTCCTCACCGAAATCTATCCCTATCTGGTTCCAGGAGTCAGTCGTTGCGGCTTGGGCCACATTGTTGATGAAGAAGAAAACGGGCTCGTTGCAGTCCGATATCACAACCTTCTTGTGCGCTATGCGGTTCCGGAAGATGCTCCGAAAATGAGCGACGGCGAGCTGACTGAGAGCGATTACCTACCGATGATCTGGATGTATTCTCCGATGCTTGATCGACTTCGCGAGACCGATAACGGCTGGAAGATCGCCGAGCGCTACATAGGCGGCTCAACGACGAATCGCCGACTGACACCGCCAGATATTTCCGCCACCGCTATACGACCTTTCTTGCCTGGTGCTTAAAGAGCTCTAAGGGCTGGTTGCTTGGGCTGTTCAACACTGGAC
>NZ_JBFULI010000036.1:0-59046 GCF_056400405.1 Pseudomonas sp. P5_B3
GAGTGCTGGGATAACGCCCCGATGGAGCGTTTCTTTGTGCTGGGATAACGCCCCGATGGAGCGTTTCTTTGGGAGCCTTAAATCAGAGTGGGTGCCAGAAGATGGCTACAACTCTGAGCATGAAGCCCGCATAGACGTGCAACGCTACGTGATGCGTTACAACAACGTCAGGCTCCATAGCTACAACGGCTATCGTTCACCGGTAGCTATGGAAAAACTGGCGGCATGAAAACCGTAACTGGTGTCCAAAATTAGTTGACCAGTTCAGGCTCGCTCCTACAGTTTGGTGTTCAGAGGGGTCTAGACCTCAATCAAATGCTTGAGCGGGTTGTAACTGCTTTTCAGGGTGGCCGCGACGTCGAGGATCGCCTTCTCGATGCCATTCAAATGCATGCAGGTCAGTTCGATGGCCGCGCTCTGGTTGCCCGCTTCGATGTACTCGATCAGCCGCCGGTGTTCGTCGTCGCGGCAGGCCTCGTGGCTGTCGTCATCCAGTGCGGCGGCATACAGCGACGCCCGGGAAATCAGCTTCTGGAACCAGTCGAGCAACACCGGGTTGTTCAGGCTGCGGGCCAGCTTGATGTGGAACTCGCCGAGCAGGTGAATCAGCCGTTCGTGATCACCGCTCTGATGCGCTTCATCTTCCAGCAGCAAATGATCGCGCAGGTCCTGGGTCACCGCCGTATCGCGACGACGGCACAGTTCGCTGACGATACCGATCTCGATCAGACGCCGGGTTTCGAACAACGAGCGGATCTCTTCGTCACTCGGCAACGACACCGACGCACCTTTATTGGGCTCGGTGGTGACCAGTCCATCGGCTTCCAGTTGCTTGAGCGCGGCCCGAACGGACGTGCGGCTGACATTGAATAGCTCGGCCAGTGAGGCTTCGCCGAGTTTCATGCCCGGACGCAACGAGCGTTTGCTGATCGCCTCGTAAACCCCTTGGTAGACGCGGTCGACCGTGGTTTCCAGTTTCTTTTCCGTCATTCATCAACTCCTCGCGCCCTGCGCAACCAACCCTGGCGACTGAACAGCCTTTGAAAAAGGGGCTTGCACGGGCAGATTAATCCGGGTATTTCTAAATTGCATCCATATTTTGCATACAATAATTAGAGGAATGCACCATAATGGGTCATCCAATAGCAATCGAAGTGCGAAACGTCTCAAAGCGATATTCCGACGATCCGGGGCTGGCGCCAGCCCTGGACAACGTCTCGGTCGACATTGCCGACAACGAATTCTTCACCCTGCTCGGCCCCTCTGGCTGTGGCAAAACCACCCTGCTGCGCACCATTGCCGGTTTCGAGCATGTCAGCGACGGAGAGATCCGCCTCGCGGGYGAGCCGGTCAACGATTTGCCGCCGTTCAAGCGTCGGGTCAACACCGTGTTCCAGAGTTACGCGCTGTTTCCGCACATGAGTGTTGCGCAGAATATCGCCTTCGGCCTCGAGATGCAGGGCCTTGATCGCAAACTGATCCCCCAGCGGGTCAATGAGATGCTCGCACTGGTTCAAATGGAGCACCTGGCCAAGCGCAAACCGGCCGAACTATCCGGCGGGCAACAGCAACGGGTGGCTCTGGCCCGGGCCCTGGCACCGAAACCCAAAGTGCTTTTGCTGGATGAACCGCTGTCGGCCCTGGACCTCAAGCTGCGCAAGGAAATGCAGGTCGAACTCAAGCGTGTGCAGAAAGAAGCCGGGATCACCTTCATTTTCGTCACCCATGATCAGGAAGAAGCGCTGACCCTGTCCGATCGCATCGCCGTGATGTCCGCCGGCAAGATCCTGCAGATCGGCACGCCCAACGAGATCTACGAACGGCCGCAGCATCAGTTCGTCGCGCAATTCATCGGCGACATCAACTTCCTCCCCGGCCACCTCAAACGCGGCCAGCAGAACGAAAAGCTTTTTGTGCCCAACGGCATGCCAGTGGAAATCCCCTGCCCGGCCCAGGGCTTCGACGGTAGCAAGGTGCAACTGGCGTTTCGCCCCGAACGTTCGCAACTGGTCGAGCCGACGCAGCCCCATCACCTGCGCGGCGTGATCGAAGCCGTGCTGTATGTCGGCACGGCCACGCTCTACCAATGCCGCCTGAACAACGACATCAAGGTCATGCTGCGCGAGAACAACGAAGGCCTGAACCACGGCCGGGTGGTGGGTGATCGCGTCGCGGTCAACCTGCCGCCCCATGCCTGCCTGTTGATGGAGGCCTGAGATGAGCGTCAGCAGCACTTCTCCAGCCCTCAACCGTGCGCTGCTGCTCAGCCCGGTGGTCCTGACCCTGCTGGCCCTGATCGCCATTCCGCTGGGCATCATGGGCTACATCAGCCTGTTGCCACGCAACGTCTATGGTGGCGTCGACTGGCAGGCCAACTGGCAATTGCAAAGTTACGTTCAGCTGTTTTTCCAGGAAGGTTTCGACGGTGAACTGGAACTGAACTGGGTCTACGCCCAGGCACTGATCCGCTCGGTGTTCCAGGCCGGTGGCACTACGGTCCTGTGTTTCCTGTTCGGCTTCCCGGTGGCACTGTGGATGTCGAGCCTGACGCCCCGTCGACGCAACCTGATGGTGTTGCTGATCACCATCCCGTTCTGGACCAACCTGCTGATCCGCAACTATGCGTGGCTGATCATCCTGCGCGAACACGGCTGGGTCGCCCAGAGCCTCAACGCGCTGTTGCCGCAAGCCGGGGGCATCACCCTGCTCTACAACGACTTCGCGGTCAGCGTCGGCCTGGTCTACAGCTTCCTGCCGTTCATGATCCTGCCGATCTACTCGACCCTGGAAAAACTCGACTGGCGCCTGGTGGAGGCAGCCTATGACCTGGGTGCCAACCGCTGGCATGCGTTGCGCCGGATCATCCTGCCGCTGTCGATGCCGGGGGTGATCGCCGGGGCCTTGCTGGTGTTCGTACCGAGCCTGGGTGCCTTCATTACCCCGGCAATCCTCGGTGGCGGCAAGACGCTGATGATCGGCAACCTGATCCAGCAACAATTCGGCACCGCGCGCAACTGGCCGCTGGGCAGTTCGCTGTCGTTCCTGTTGCTGGGGATCATGTTGCTGTCCCTGGTGCTCTACGCCCTCTATAGCCGCAATGCCGCCAAAACCCAACGCCCAGGAGCCCGAACATGATCGCCCTGCACCTGAAGAAACTGCCCCTGACCCGCGAAGTCAGCCTGTTGATGCTGGCCTATCTGTACCTGCCGATTTTCGTGCTGATCGCCTACAGCTTCAACGCCAACCGCTCGGCGACGGTGTGGACCGAGTTCTCGTTCGCCTGGTACGGACGGATCCTGGCCAACCCGTCGATCCAGACCGCGGCGCTGAACTCGATCATCGTCGCCAGCATCGCCACGGTCTGTGCCACAGCCATTGCATTGCTCGCGGCATTGGCAACTTATCGGCCGTTCTACGGGCAGAAAATGGTCGAGGGCGGAATCAACCTGCCACTGATCCTGCCGGAGATCGTCACCGCCGTCGCCACCCTGCTGCTGTTCATGGCGCTGGGGATCAAGCTCGGTTTGCTGACGGTGATCGTCGCCCACATCGGCTTCTGCATTCCCTTCGCTTACCTGCCAATCCGTGCGCGGCTCAACGACCTGGACAAGAGCCTGCTGGAAGCGGCGAACGACCTGTACGCCAACCCCTGGCAGGTGTTTCGTCGGGTGACCTTGCCGCTGCTGTGGCCGGCGGTGCTGTCCGGTTCGGTGCTGGCGTTCGTGGTCAGCCTCGACGATTTCATCATGACTTTCTTCGTCGCAGGTCCCGGTTCGACCACCTTGCCGGTGTACATCTTCTCGGCCATCAAGGCCGGCGTGACGCCGGAGATCAACGCGATCTCGACCCTGATGCTGGTGATATCCATCGTGCTGGTGGTGCTGGCCTTCTGGCTGGGACAGCGCGGCAAACAACAATAAGCCTGGAGCGTTAACAATGATCCTGAAAAGCATGCGTTACGGCGTCGCCGGTCTGGCCCTCAGTTGCTTCACCGTTTTCACCGCCCAGGCCGCCGAGCCCAAGGAACTGTTCTTCTACAACTGGACCGACTACTACCCGGTCGAGTTGCTGGCCAAGTTCGAAAAGGAGACCGGGATCAAGGTCACCATGGACGGCTACGACAGCAACGAAACCCTGCTGGCCAAGTTGCAGGCCGGTGGCGCGGCCTATGACGTGATCGTGCCGTCGCAATCGATCATGCGCACCTTGATCAACCAGGACCTGTTGCTGGAAATCAACGCCTCGGCCCTGCCCAACTTCCAGTACGTAAAACCGGCGTTCCGCGACCCGGGCTTCGACCCGGGGCGCAAGTTCTCGGCGCCGTACCTGTGGGGCACCACCGGGTTTTCCTATGACAGCGCCCGGGTGCCCGGCGGCAAGCTCGACGACTCGTGGAAAGAGTTCTTCGAACCGCGCAAGGAATTGCAAGGCCAGCTCGCGGCCCTCGACACCTCCAGCAGCGTGATCAACGCCGCCAGCCACTACCTGAATGTCGACGAATGCAGCGAGAACCCCCAGGACGCCAAGCGCATCCTCGAACTGCTGCAAAAACAGAAACCCTTCCTGAAGATGTACAGCTCGGACAACACCGTCGACCGCATGGCCTCCGGTGAAGTGATCATGATGCAGAACTGGAACGGTTCTACAGCGCGGGCCACCTTGCAGAAGAGCACCATCAAGTATGTGTATCCGAAGGAAGGCCTGGCGATGTTCCAGGACAACTTCGCGGTACCGAAAAGCGCGCCACACCCCGGCAACGCGAAAATCTTCATCGACTGGATGATGAAACCGGAAAACGCCGCCGCCGTGTCCAACGCCATCGCCTACGCCAATGGCATCCAGAGCGACAAGCTGATCGACGCCAAGTGGCGGGTCATGGACGCCATCAACATGCCCGACGAATTCGCCTCGCGCCTGCGCCCGGAAAAGGAATGCAGCAACAAGGCGCGGGAACTGCAGGACCGCATTTGGGCCAAGCTCAAGGGTTGATTGCCTGACTTGAAACCGAGTCGCGGCCATCGCGAGCAGGCTCGCTCCTACAGGGATTTTGTGACCGCCGAAGATCCACTGTAGGAGCGAGCCTGCTCGCGATGAGGCCCTCTCACACAACACTGAATTTGAGGTTTGTATGACCCAACCCCGCTGGCTGCGCAATGTGCGCCCCTACGGCGCCCCCGCCGAAGACCTGCTGATCGAAAACGGTCGCTTCAGCCAACGCCGCCCGGCCTCGACCACCGAGCTGCTGGTCACCGACATCGACGGCCAGAACCAACTGCTCACCCCCGCCCTGGTGGAAAGCCACGTGCACCTGGACAAGACCCTCTGGGGCCAACCCTGGCGCCCCAACAGCGCTGGCCCGACCCTCAAGGACTACATCACCAACGAACGGCGCATCCTGCGCGAAGTCACAACACCGATTGCGCAACGAGCCGGTGCCCTGCTGGAAAACTGCATCGCCCGTGGCTCGCTGACCATGCGTTGCCACGTCGACATCGACCCGGAATTCGGCCTGCGCCATGTCGAGGCCATGCAGCAACTGCGCGAAAACTACCGCGACCTGATCGACCTGCAACTGGTGGTGTTCCCGCAGACCGGCCTGATCAGTCGCCCCGGCACCGCCGAACTGATGCGCGAAGCCATGGCCCTGGGCGTGGAGAACGTCGGCGGCCTGGACCCGTGCGGCATCGACAACGACCCTGTCGCGCAACTGGATTTCGTGTTCAAACTGGCCAGCGAGTTCGACCGTGGCGTCGACATTCACCTGCACGACAAGGGTGAGCTGGGCCTGTGGCAGATCGCCCTGATCGCCGACTACACAGAGCGCTACGGCCGCCAGGGCCGGGTGATGATCAGCCACGCGTATTGCCTGGGGATGTTGCCGTGGAGCCAGGTCAAACCGATGGCCGAGCGCCTGGCGACGCTGGGTATTTCGCTGATGAGTTCGGCCCCGGCCGATTGTGCGGTGCCACCGTTCCTGGCCTTGCGCGAAACCGGGGTGAATCTGTGCCTGGGCTCGGACGGCATTCGTGATGCCTGGTCGCCCATGGGCAACGGCGACATGCTCGAGCGTGCAATGCTGCTGGCGTTTCGTTTCGACCTGAGCAAGGACGAAGAACTGGCGGCGGCGTTCGCGGCGGCAACCGTCAACGGCGCCCAGGCGCTGGGGTGCGAAGCCAACCGCCTGGAAATCGGCCAACTGGCGGACTTCCTGCTGATGCCGGTGCAAACGCTGGGCGAAGCCGTGGTTTCGCGGCCATTGCGTCAGGTCTATCGTGCGGGTCGATTGATTGCTGCAGGCGGCCGTTTGCTGGACAGCCGTCTGTGAAGCGCATCGGTTTGCGGGCCAGTTGCGTGGTCGGCTTCGACGGCACGCAGCATGTGCTTTGGCGCGACGGCGAAGTGGTGTTCGCAGGCTCACGCATCGAGTTTGTCGGGCGCGGTTATCCGGGGCCGGTAGATCAGTGGGTTGATTACGGTAATGCGCTGATCGGCCCCGGCTTCATCGATCTGGATGCCCTCGGCGATCTCGACTCCACCGTGTTGACCCTGGACAACGGCGACGAGCGCGCCATGGGCCGGATGTGGTCGGCGGAGTATCTGGCGCGTGGATCGCGGGAAAGTTACAGCCCCGAAGAAGAAGTCTTCAAATACCGCTACGCCTTCACGCAACTGATCCGCAACGGCATCACCACGGCCATGCCGATCACCTCGATGTATTACCGCGAGTGGGCCGAGACCTATGACGAGCTTGCGGCGGTGGCCGCAGTGACGGCCGAGTTGGGGCTGCGTACTTACCTCGGTCCCTGCTACATGAGTGGCATGAGTTACTGGCGCACCGATGGAGCCCTGGCGCACCACTGGGACGAAGTCCGGGGCATGGCCGGCCTCGATGCCGCCGAACGGTTTTTCCAGGATTTCGATGGCGCGCACAACGGCCTGACTCGCGGCGCGCTGCTGCCCGATCGTATCCAGACCTGCACGCCGGCGCTGCTGCAGCGCACCGCTGCGCTGAGTCGGGAGCTGAACGCACCGATGCGCTTGCACTGCTGCCAGGGCCTCGGTGAAGTGGCAATGGTCGAGCAACTGCGCGGCACCTCGCCACTGGGCTGGTTGCAGCAGCTTGGGCTGTTGAACCCGCGCAGCCTGCTGCCCCACGGTATCTACACCCGAGGCGATGACGACCTGCAACTGGTGATCGATGGCGGCGCGAGCCTGGTGCATTGCCCGGTGGTGTTTGCCCGGGACGGCGAGGCACTGAATTCGTTTGGCCGCTATCGGGCCAAGGGCATCAACTTCGCCCTGGGCACCGACACCTGGCCGGCGGACTTGCTGGACAACATGCGCCAGGGCTTGAACATCGCCCGCCTTATGGAGGGCGGTAACGACCTGACCAGCACGCTGGACCTGTACAACGCCGCGACCCTCGGCGGCGCCAAGGCGTTGGGCCGCGACGATCTCGGTCGGCTGGCGCCGGGGTGCAAGGCCGACATCACCGTGTTCAACCTGCGCGGCATGCACTTGGGGCCACTATTCGATCCGCTGAAAAACCTTGTGCTGGCCGGACGTGGCGACGACTGCATCGCCAGCTATATCGACGGCCGCTGCGTGATGCACGACGGCCAGGTCGAGGGCATCGACTTCCCCGCCCTGCAACGCCAGGCCCAACGCCAATTCGAAAAACTGATGCGCAGCCACAGCGACCGGGCCTTTGGCCAGCCGGACTGGAAAAGCCTGTTCCAGCCAGCCATCCCGTTCGCCGACAACTACAGCGCACATTCGCCACTGAGCGCGATTGATCCACTTCTCTAGAGATTTCTGCCCATGCAAAGCTTCGACTTCAGCCAATTGAGCCCGCGGGACAAATACAAAATTCTGATCGGCAGCGTCGTGCCGCGGCCGATCGCCCTGGTCACCACCGTCGACGGCGAAGGCCGGATCAATGCGGCGCCGTTCAGCTTTTTCAATGCGCTGTCGGCCGATCCGCCCATCCTCGCCCTGGGCGTGGAAAACTACGGCGACCAAAGCCCCAAGGACACCACCCGCAACATTCAGCTCAACCAGGAATTCACCGTGAACATCGTCAGCGATGCCCTGGTGGAAGCCATGAACGTCTGCGCCGTGCCCTTCGCCCCCGGCTTCGACGAATTGACCGCTGCCGGCCTCACTGCCATCCCCGGCACCACGGTCAAATGCCCGCGCATCGGCGAAGCCCCGGTGGCGCTGGAGTGCCGACGGATGATGGCGCTGTCCATCGGCCAATCCCGGGAGATCATTTTTGGTGAAGTGCTGATGGCCCATGTGCGTGACGAACTGATCGACCCGAAAACCCTGTACATCGATCAACTGGGGCTGGATGCGATCGGACGCATGGGCGGGCATGGCTATGCGCGCACGCGGGATTACTTCGACTTGCCGACGCGGTCGTTGCAGGCCTGGACGGATGCGCCGGGGGGTGGGGAGCGGTTTTGGCCGCTGGCCAAGTAGCACGCAATGACACAACCCTGTAGGAGCGAGCYTGCTCGCGATGGTGGATAACGATAACGCGGGCTTTCTGATTGAACGCGGCGCTCTCAAGTCCATCGCGAGCAAGCTCGCTCCTACAGGGGGAATGTATGTGTCAGTGAAAATCCCGGCTGCGCACGCTGATCCCATCCAGCAACGCACTCAGATCACTCAACCGCCCGGCAATCAGATGCCGCACCTCGCCCTCTTTCTCCCAACGCCCATCGACCTTGAGCAATTGCGAGCCGACCAACACCTGGCGCTGCCGCTCGGCCAGGTCACGCCAGACCACCACATTGACGTTGCCGAACTCATCTTCAAGGGTGACGAACGTCACGCCGCTGGCGGTGGCCGGGCGTTGTCGGCCGGTGACCAGCCCGGCAACGCTGACTGGCCGACCGTGCTCGACGTCCAGCAACTCCTTCGAACTGCGGCAGCGCCGCGCCTTCAACTCAGCGCGTAACAGGGCCAACGGATGCGGCCCCAGGGTGGTGCCGACACTGGCGTAATCGGCTTGCAGGTCCTCGCCCACGGTGGGCTTGGGCAACGTCACCACGTCCTCCTCCTGGCTCGGCAGGCCGGCAAACAAACCCAGCTGCTTTTGTACCCCGGCCACTTCCCAGCGCGCCCGATGCCGGTCACCGGCCAGCCCGCGCAGCGCACCGGCATCGGCCAGTTGCTCCTGGGCGCGGGCATCGAGTCGCGCCCGTTCGCCCAGGTCGGCGATGTCGGCAAACGCGCCTTTGGAGCGGGCCGCCTCGATGCGTCGGGCATCGTCCTCGCGAAAGCCCTTGATCATGCGCAGGCCCAGGCGAATCGCCGGTTGCGCAGCGCTGATCGGTTCCAGGCTGCAATCCCAATCGCTGGCGCGCACGTCCACCGGACGAACCTGCAAATGATGACGCCGAACATCCTGCAGAATCTGGTCCGGGCTGTAGAACCCCATTGGCCAGCTGTTGATCAGCGCACAGGCGAAGGCCGCCGGCTCGTGGCATTTCAACCAGCAACTGGCGTAAGTCAGTAAAGCAAAACTGGCCGCGTGGGACTCGGGAAAACCGTAGCTGCCAAAGCCCTTGATCTGCTCGAAGATCTGCGCGGCGAACTCGGCGGTGTAGCCGTTTTTCTTCATCCCGGCGGCCAGCCTTTCCTTGTGCGGTTCGAGCCCGCCGTGGCGTTTCCACGCGGCCATGGAGCGACGTAGCTGGTCGGCCTCGCCGGGGCTGTAGTCGGCGGCGACGATGGCGATCTGCATGACCTGTTCCTGAAACAGCGGCACACCGAGGGTGCGCTTGAGCACCACTTCCAGTTCCGGCGACGGATAGGCCTCCGGTTCTTCCTTGTTCCGTCGCCGCAGGTACGGATGCACCATGCCGCCCTGGATCGGCCCCGGCCGAACGATGGCGACCTCGATCACCAGATCGTAAAACGTCTTCGGCCTGAGCCTGGGCAGCATCGACATCTGCGCCCGGGACTCGATCTGGAACACGCCGATGGTGTCGGCCCGACCGATCATTTCGTAGGTGGCCGCATCTTCGGACGGGATGGTCGCCAGACTCAAGTCCAGGCCCCGGTGCCGGCGCAGCAGATCGAAACATCGGCGAATCGCACTGAGCATGCCCAGCGCCAGGATATCGACCTTGAGCAAACCGACCGCATCGAGGTCATCCTTGTCCCACTGGATGATGGTGCGCTCGGCCATGGCGGCATTTTCCACCGGCACCAGACTGTCCAGCGGCTGCTCGGAAATCACGAAACCGCCAGGGTGCTGGGACAAATGCCGGGGGAAGCCGATCAATTGCCCTGTCAGGCTCAGCACCCGGTGCAGCATCGGGCTCTCGGGGTCGAACCCGCCCTCGCGCAGACGCTCCACGGGTGGTGTCTCATCGCTCCAGTGACCGCAGCAATCGGCCAGGGCGTTGATCTGGTCCGGCGGCAAGCCCAAGGCCTTGGCCACATCACGCACCGCGCCGGCCGCATGGTAAGTGCTGACTACCGCCGTCAGCGCGGCGCGGGCCCGGCCATAACGCTGGAACACGTACTGCAAGACTTCTTCGCGGCGTTCATGCTCGAAATCGACGTCGATGTCCGGCGGCTCGTTGCGTTCTTTGGACAGAAAGCGCTCGAACAGCAACGTGGTGCGATCCGGATCGATTTCAGTGATCCCCAGGGCGAAGCACACTGCCGAGTTGGCGGCAGAACCACGACCCTGACAAAGAATCTGTTGCTGGCGGGCGAAGCGGACGATGTCGTGGACCGTCAGAAAATAGCTTTCATAGCCCAGCTCCGCGATCAGTTGCAGCTCCTTGTCGATCTGCACCAGCACTTCGCTTTTCGGCCCTTTTGGCCAGCGCCACTCGATGCCCTCCTCGGTCAAATGACGCAGCCACGAGGTGGCCGAGTGCCCTTGCGGCACCAGTTCGCGGGGGTACTGGTAACGCAACTGGCCCAGATCAAAGGTGCAGCGCCGGGCGATGTTCAGCGTTTCTGCCAGCGAGGCTGGCGGATAAAGTGCCTGCAGCACGTCGAGGCTGCGCAAATGGCGTTCGCCGTTGGGATGCAGGCGCAACCCGGCATCGGCCACCGGCAGGTGATGGCGGATCGCGGTCATGGTGTCCTGCAAGGCGCGCCGGCCGCGCACGTGCATGTGCACATCGCCGCAAGCGACCGCAGGAATACACAACTCCCTGGCCAGGGTCAGCAGATCGTCCAGGCGCCGGGCATCGTCCTGACCGCGATGCAACTGCACGGCCAGCCACAGGCACTCGGCGAAGACCTGCCTGAGCCAGTGGCCCTGTGCAAAGGCATCGACAGCGTCCGGCACCCACAACGCCAACAGCCCCGGCAAGGGTTCGCTGAAGTCCTCGCGCAGCACCTGATACTGGCCTTTCTGCGTGCGACGCCGGGCGCGGGTAATCAATCGGCACAGCCCCTGATAGCCCTCGAGGCTCTCCACCAGCAGCACCAGTTTCGGACCGTTCTCGATGCGTATTTCACTGCCGACGATCAGCGGCAACTCCACGGACTTCGCTGCTTGCCAGGCCCGAACGATGCCCGCCAGGGTGCATTCGTCGGTGATCGCCAGGGCTTGATAACCCTGCTTTTTCGCGCGCTGGAACAGCTCCAGGGCACTGGAGGCACCGCGCTGGAAGCTGAAGTTCGACAGGCAGTGCAATTCGGCATAGTCGATGCTCATGCGAACCAGCCCTGCAACCACAGCGGGCCGTCCTCACCGACCGCCCGGTAGGCCCAGCCCTGTTGGCCGGCACGGGTTTCGATCAGGTAATAGTCACGGCGCACGTCGTCGCCGTCCCACCAGCCGGACTCGATACGCTCCGGCCCCATGAGGATGCGCGCCGAGCCCTGATGCACGGCCAGCGGCTCAGTCAGCAGCCATCCCGGCCGTTTCACCGCGGCCGGCACCGTGCAAGGCTGGCTGTCGGCACTGGCCTGCCACGCACACTCGGGGCGGTGGTCGGCCTGGAAGCCCAGGCCATGCACCGCGTCATCCCCCAGCCGCGCACGCAGGCGTTCGCGCAGTTGCTCCCAGGGCAAGGACTGCTGCGGACGGTCGTCGAACAGTTCCTGATGCTGGGGCACGAAGGTCGGCAAATCCTCGGCGCGCAGGCGAAAGCCGCGCACCGGCGCCTCGACCTGGACTTGCTCCAGCCGCCCCCGGGCCAGCTCGAAGAGCATCGCCGGATCGCGCTCGGCGCTGAGCAGGCCAACCTTGATGAGTGTGTCCGGCAACCCGGCGTGTTCCAGATGCAGGTCGAAACGCTGTACGCCGCTGTCGCGACCGCAGAGGAACGCCGACAGGTCGCCGGTCAACCGGCGCAACGGAAACAGCAAGGCTTGATGGGACTGCACATCGAAATTGAGCTCGATACGCACATCGAAGCGGTCCGGCGGCAGGTAAAACGTCAGGGCCAGCCGCCGCGAACCGAACAGGGCATCCAGATGCTTGAGCACCTGGGCCTCGAAACGCCGGGCCAGGCTATGCCGGGGCAACGCCTGCACCTGGCTCAAGGTGCGCAAGCCCATGCGCGACAAGGCCGTGGCGACCGAGGCTTCGAGGCCGATCCGGTCGACGGGCATTTGCCCCAGGTGATGCTGCAAGGCTTGATCGTCCGGGACCACCAGACCGTCATAGGCGTTGGCCAGCACCCGCGCCGCCACCGGGTTGGGCGCGGCCACGATGCGGTGCCGAAACCCCAGTTCGCCGAGCTCACGGCGCAGAAGCGCTTCGAATTGCGGCCAGGCGCCGAACAGGCCGAGGCTGGATTCGATCTCGAACACCACGGCCCGGGGGTAATGCACGCTGACCTGGGAACTGAAGCGATAGGCCCAGGCGGCGAGAAACTGCTGCCAGTGTTCGATTTCAGCGGCGTCGTATTCAGCCGTGACAAAGCCTTTGCTCAAGGCCTGTGCCGCGCCCATGGACTGGCCGGGACGCAAACCCAGCGCCCGCGCCGCACCGTTGACGGCCTGCAGCACCCGGCGCTGGGCCGGGCCAGTCAGCAACGCCAGGGGTTCATCGGGATCGGCGCGCTGACGCAGTACCGCGTCCAGCGCCAATTGCGGGAAAACAATGCAGACCCAGCGCATGGCAACCTCAATGCCCCACGGCGAAGGCAATCGGCGCCGAACGGGCCAGGCCGCCGCGGCACTTGAGCACGCGCAGTTGTGCCGGTCGGGCATCGATGGCAATGCGCAAGGCCGCCGGCGAAGGGTTGATCGCTTCACCGAGGGGACGATAGGCGAAGGCCAGGGTCTGGCCGGTTTCCGCCGCCACCTGCAAGCGGCGCAAGGCGCGGTCATCAGCCTTGTGCGGCCAGCACAGCACCGCGCCGCAACTGCCCGAGCGCAGACATTGTTCCGCGGCCCACAGCGCATCGCGCTCGCTGGCCTGGATGATCGACAACTGACGCAGATCGACCCCGGCGCCCTGCCACGCCTGGGGGTACGGCACACAAGGCGGCGCCACCAGCACGATGCGCTCGCCCGCCGCCGACAGCCGTGCCAGCGTCGGCCACACCAGTTGCAGCTCGCCCACGCCCTGCCCGGCCAACAGGATCTCCGTCAGCGCCGCCTCCGGCCAGCCACCGCTGGGCAATGCGGCGTCCAGCGCGGCATGCCCGGTGGGTTGCGGGCTGGCAGCCGGTGGCGCAGGCCGGCCCTTCCAGACCTGGCCGCCATTGAACAGCGTATCCAGCGCAACGACGGCACCCATCAGCCTTGCCTCACCAGGCCACAGAACACACCCTCGATGGCCAGGTCCCGGTCGGCCTCGACAATGATCGGCTGGTAGGCCGGGTTGCGTGGCAGCAAGCGAACCACATCGCCGACCCGTTCGAAGCGCTTGATGGTGACTTCGCCGTCGAGCCGCGCCACGACGATCTGGCCATTAACGGCCTCGGGGCTGCGGTGCACACCAACCAGGTCGCCGTCGAGAATGCCGTCCTCGATCATCGAATCACCGCGCACCCGCAACATGTAGTCCGGCACCCGCGAGAAGATCGACGGATCGAGCAGCAAGCGGCTATGGATTTGCGCATCGACACCAATCGGCGCACCGGCCGCGACCCGACCGAGCACCGGGATGTCCAGCAACTCGGGACGCGGCAGCTGCCCGAGCAAGCGAATGCCCCGGGCCTGATTCGGGTTGACCTCGATAAACCCGGCTTCGGTCAGCGCCAGCACATGCTTGCGCGCCACGCTGCGGGAGGCGAAACCGAACGCCTCGCTGATCTCGGCGAGGCTCGGAGGCTGACCGTGCTCGGCGATGCGATCGCGGATAAAGGTCAGGATGGCGGTACGGCGGGGAGTCAGAGTCGTCATGGAGTACATTTGTACTCTTTTGGCTTTTTCCTGGCAAGGACCATGTAGGAGCAGCCGGTCGACGCTCGACTGCTCGCGATAAGGCCAGCACAGTCAACATCGATATTGAATGTCAGTCCGCTATCGCGAGCAGGCTCGCTCCTACAGGGTTGAGTTGTGCCAGGTAGGCCCACGGATAAATCCCCCGCTCATGCCCATCGCTGAAGACCAGTTGCAAACCATACCCCTGCGAGTGCAATTCGATCACCTGAACCCGCTCATCCACCATCGGCGCCATCCCCCGCAACCGAAACGCCCGGCACTGCGAGCACGGGCACTGGCGGCGCAATTCGGCGTGTTCGAACACTTGCTCGCGACCATCCGGCCAGTTCAGTCTCAATTGCTGTTTGCTGCGGGAATTGCCAATCGCCATTGGGTTCATTGCAGTTGGCTCAAGGCAATGCGCACGGCCTTGCGCACTTCAGGGTCGCCGTCGTCTTGTGCGTCCTGCAATGCCGCAATGGCCCCTGGGTCGTTCAATTCGCCGAGGGCCAACGCGGCTTCCTTGCGCAGGTTGCTGATGCGGTGGCCGAGGGTGTCGATCAGTGCTTCGAGCGCCGGTACAAAACGCAAGCGACCGAGGCTGCGGGTGGCGCGCAGACGCACTTGCCAGTAATCGTCGCCCAGGGCGTCGATCAGGGCCGGGCCGGCGTCGGGGTGGCCGACCTTGCCCAGGGTGGTGGCGGCTTCTTCGCGGACTTGCCAGGCAGCGTCCCGCAAGGCCTGGCGCAGGGCCGGCAGCACCTGCGTGTCAGACGCCAGGCCCAAGGCCCCGGTGGCGGCACGCCGAACTTCAGTGTCCGGGTCAGCGCTGGCCAGCCGCGCCAGTGCCGGCAAGGCATCAAGCTGCTTGAGCCAGCCGAGCACGCCCACCGCCTCGCGGCGCACGCTGGCGCTTTCATCAATCAGTGCCCGGGCCGCCGCATCGGCGGCATCGGGGCAACGCAACTCGCGCAACGCCCTGAACGCGGCGGTGCGTACGCCGCTGTCGGCGTGCCCGGTCCACGGCAGAATGACCCGGCCCGCCGCTTCACTCTTGAGCAGGCTGAGGCTTTGCGCAGCGGCCGCCTGCACCGCCGGGGATGGATCCGTCAGGGCCTGGCACAACGCCTCGACCACGGGCGCGTCCTCCCAGGCCTCCAGCAGGCGCGCGGCTTCGGCGCGAACGTCTGCAATCGGGTCTTCGACCAGTCGATTGATTAACCACTGCAGGCCGTCCGGCTCCTCGAGATCGGCCAGTTCGATCAGCGCGATCCGGCGTACACCGGCATCCTCGTCGGTCAGGCGTGGTTGCAGGGCAAGAATGTCGTCGTTATCGGTTACATCGAATAGTGAGGTCATAGGGCAAATCGCGGCAGTTTGTTTTCAGGGGGAAGTCCGAGCGGGTTCAGGCGCGGCAGTTGCCGACCGTCTTCGTGCCGCAGGAGTTCGAGGCAATGGCGCTTGAGGTGCGAGAATTCAGGGCGGGTTACCAGTTCGGTGCTGCGCGGCCTGGGGAAGTCCAGGCGCAGGTCTTCGATGATTCGGCCGGGGCGCGAGCTCATGACCAGCAGGCGATCTGCGAGGAACAGCGCTTCGTCGATGTCATGGGTGACAAACACCACTGTGGTGCGGATGCGCGTCCAGATGTCCAGCAGCAGTTCCTGCATGTTCAACCGGGTCAGGGCATCGAGGGCACCGAAGGGTTCGTCCATCAGCAACAGGCGCGGACGGTTGACCAGCACCCGGGCAATTTCCACCCGTTGCTGCATGCCGCCGGAGAGTTGATCGGGCCAGCGCTCGGCAAAACCTTCGAGGCCCACCAGGGCGAGGATTTCATCCGCCGCCTTGTGCCGTTCGGCCTTGTCGATGCCTTGCATTTTCAAGCCGAACGCCACGTTGTCGCGCACCGTGCGCCACGGAAACAGGGTGTGCTGCTGGAACACCATGCCGCGCTGAGGCGATGGGCCCGACACCGCTGCGCCATCGACATCCAGCGTACCGGTGCGCGGTTGCAGGTGGCCGGCCAGGGCGCCGAGCAAGGTCGATTTTCCGCAACCGGATGGCCCGAGAATGCACACGAACTGCCCAGGCTCGATCTGGCAATCGAGGCCCTGCACTGCTTCGAAAGCCTCGAGCCCCTCGCCCAGGCTGATTGACAGCCCGCGAATATCGATACGCCCTTGCAGGTGTTGAAAAACACTCATCAGGCTTTTCCTCGTGGTCGATGCCAGGGCGTGAGCAGTCCGCCCAGACGCTTGATCAACAGGCTGCTGCCCATCCCGAGCACGCCGATCAGCAACATGCCGACCACGATGTCGGCGTAGTTCTGGATGGTGTAGGACTCCCAGGTGTAGTAGCCGATGCCGAATTGGCCGGAGATCATTTCCGCCGTCACCAGACAGAACCACGAAGTGCCCATGCCGATGGCCAGGCCGGTGATGATGCTGGGCGCAGCCCCCGGAAGAACGACCTCCAGCAGGATGGCCCGGCGCCCTGCCCCCAGGCTTTTCGCCGAGGCGATCAGCCGTGGGTCGACGCCTTCGACACCGTGCACGGTGTTGAGCAGGATCGGGAACAGTGCGCCGGTGAAGGTGATGAACACCATCGACAGTTCCGAGGAGGGAAACATCAGGATCGCCAGGGGAATCCAAGCCACGGCCGGGATCGGGCGCAGCACTTCCAGGGGTGGCAGCAACAGATCTTCGGCCCATTTCGAGCGGCCGATGGCCAGGCCCAGAGCCACGCCGATGATCAGCGCCGCGAGGTAACCGGCGAACACCCGGCCGAGGCTGCTGCCCAGGTGCTGCGCGAGCTTGCCGGAGTCGCCGAGGCCTAGGGCGGCTTCAATGACCGCCAGAGGTGTCGGGACGTTGGCGAAGGTCACCAGACCGAGGTTCCAGTGGTGGCTGGCGGCGAGTTGCCAGAATACGAGACAGAGCAGCAAGGATGCGGCTCTGGGAATCCAGCGTGAATATGATCGGTACACAATTTTTCCTCTCAACCCGAGAATCCTGTGGGAGCGAGCTTGCTCGCGATGAGGTCATCACATTCAACCTCGATGTTGAATGTCAGTCCGCTATCGCGAGCAAGCTCGCTCCCACAGGGACTGTGGTGTTTCGACGATTAGCGAACAGCCACAGCCTGGGCAGTGGCATCAGTGAAGTCGAAGACCTTGCCGCCCTTCGCCGTGGCGAACTGTTGGGCCTGGCCTTTGAGCAGGAACGCACTCAGTTGTCCTTTCCCATCGGTGGCAAACCACGCCTGATCCGCCAGCAACTTGATCCCGCTGTCGCTGGCCTGGGCGTACACCGCGCGGATGTTCTTGCCTTCCTGCTTGAGGCTGGCCAGCGCGGCAAACGCCGCTTGCGCCGAGGCGTACTGGCGGACTTTCGGCTCACCGCGCACCCAGATTTCCGCCACGTGACTGAAGTCGGTGATGGCTTGGCCGCTGGCGGCATCAACGGACTTGAGCGGTGTCGGCTGGTAATTCGCAAGCTGCGCGCTGTAGTCCAGGTTCGAGGCCTTGAAGGCGGCGCGGATGTACTGGTCGTCGATGAAGGTGTTGAGATCCAGACCGCGATCGGCCTTCTTCAACAACTTGAGGGTATCGATGGCGGTGCCCACGGCCTGACGGTATTCCGGCTTCCAGCTCAGGTCGCGGGTCTGCACACCGAGGGGGCCATGGAACAGGTAATTGACCTCGGCATCGACCCCGGTGACCTTGGCGATCAACTCGCTGTATTTCTCCGGCTCAGCCACCAGCAGCTGGTTGGCTTCGATACTCGCCCGCAGGTAAGCGACGACGATTTCCGGGTATTTTTTCGCATAGGCCTGATCGACCAGCGCGCCGTGGAAGGTCGGCGCGCTGGCCTGGGAACCGTCATAAATCTTGCGGGCGAAACCCCGGCTGGGGAACAGTTCGGCGAAGGGCACAAAGTCGGCGTGAGCATCGATCTTGCCGGCCTGCAACGCGGAGCCGGCGACTTCCGGCGGCTGGGCGATGATGTTCACGTCCTTGAGCGGGTCCCAGCCCTGGGCCGCCACGGCGCGCAGCAGCATGCCATGGGCGGTGGAAGCGAACGGCACGGAAATGGTCTTGCCCTTGAGCTCTGCCAGCGACTGCACGCCCGATGCGCTTGGCACCACGATGCCGTTACCGCTGCCCTTGATGCTGCCCGACAGCACGCTGATGAACAGGCTGTGCTTGCCCGCCGTTTCGAACGCCACGCCGTTGAACGCGCCGGGGAAATCGGCCATGGCGCCGAAGTCGAGTTTGCCGGCCACCATTTCGTTGGTCAGGGGGGCGCCGCTGGTGAAGTTTTTCCACTGCACCTCGTATTGGGCGTCTTTGTAGGGGCCATCGTGGGGCAGGTATTTGTCCAGCAGGCCCAACTCACGAATCAACAGGCCGCCAGCGGCGCAATTGATGGTGGTGTCCTGGGTGCCGATGGCAATGCGGATGGTTTCGGCCGAGGCCGACAGGGTGAATGAAGCCAGTACCAGACCGGCCAGAGCTGCACGCAACATCATGAGTGTTTCCCCTCGAATCATTTATTGGATGTTCGTCTCCGCCACGATCAGGGCGTGGTGGGAAACGAGGGGTGTCTTGAATCAGGCGTCCGGTGGTGCCGGATGGCGTTTTGGGTTGTTCGGGCTGGCCTCATCGCGAGCAAGCTCGCTCCCACAGGTTTTTCTGGTGTATGCAGGACTTGCGTCTGCCCTCGATCCCCCAGTTTTTTTGGTGTACACAAGATTTGCCACTGGCCTCGATCCCCTGTGGGAGCGAGCTTGCTCGCGATGGCGTTCTTGCAGTCAATGGAGATGTCGCCTGTGCTGGCTTCATCGCGAGCAGGCTCGCTCCTACATTGATTTGTGTTTCAGCGCAGCAGGTACGGGATCTCGACTTTCACAGCGCCCGTCGGACAGTCCTTTTCACAGGGCATGCAGTACCAGCATTCGTCGAACGCCATGTAGGCCTTTTGCGTGGCCGGGTTGATCGCCAGCAGGTCCATCGGGCAAACGTCGACGCACACGGTGCAGCCTTTGTGGGCGATGCATTTGTCTTCATCGACCGTGACGGGTGCGTTGGAGCGAAAGAAGATTTCCTGGGGTTGGTAAGCCATGTTCGGTCTCTCTTTTGTTGTCGGCATCAAGCCRCATCGGCACCGACCCGCAACCGGTCGTAGGCCTGCATCTCGTCGGCATCCAGCGGGATGATGTAAGGCTCGACGGCTTTCCTGAAACTGCTCATCAAACCGTTTTGGTCTTTCTTCAGGTGGCAATGGCAGAACCAGTCGCGGTCGTTGCGTTGCGGGTGATCGACGCGATGGTGGTACAGCCCCCAGCGGCTTTCGGCGCGGAACAATGAAGCGCGGGCGGCCATTTCGGCGCAGTCGCGGATCATGCTGACTTCCATGGCGCGCATCAGCTCGTGGGCGTTGTGGGCCTTGAGCTGGTCGAGGTCGCGCTGGATGTCGCTGAAGCGTTGCAGGCCGATCTGCATCTTCTTCGTCACTTTCGGCGGTTGCAGGTAGTCGTTGACGAAGCGCCGCAGCTTGTACTCGACCTGAGCCGGTGGCAGGCCGTGTTCGCGGTCCAGCGGCGCGTAGACCCGTTGTTTTTCGGTTTCGATCTGCGCGGCATCCAGCGCTGAAAACTCACGCCCGGCGACAAAATCCGCCGCGTTATGGCCGGCGAACCAACCGTAAGTGAACGCGCCAAGCATGTAGTTGTGTGGCACGGCGGCCATGTCACCGGCCGAGTACAAACCCTTGACCGAGGTCTCGGCCTTCTCGTTGACCCACACCCCCGACGCCGAATGCCCGCTGCAAAAGCCGATTTCCGAAATGTGCATCTCGACCATCTGCGTGCGGTAGTCGGTGCCGCGATTGGCATGGAACTGGCCGCGACTCGGACGCTCGTTGCTGTGCAGGATCTCCTCGATGTTCTGGATGGTTTCCTCGGCCAGGTGATCGAGTTTGAGGAACACCGGGCCATTGCCGCTTTCCAGCTCCTGGTGGAACTCCCACATCATCTGCCCGCTCCAGTAGTCGCACTCGATGAAGCGTTCGCCCTTGTTGTTGGCGGTGTAGCCACCCAAGGGGCCGGTGACGTAGGCGCAGGCCGGGCCGTTGTAGTCCTTGATCAGCGGGTTGATCTGGAAGCATTCCAGGTTCGCCAGTTCGGCCCCGGCGTGGTAGGCCATCGAGTAGCCGTCGCCGGCATTGGTCGGGTTTTCGTAGGTGCCCATCAGGTAGCCCGAAGACGGCAACCCCAGGCGTCCGGCGGCACCGCAGGCGAGGATCACCGCCTTGGCCTTGATCACATGGAAGTCAGCGGTGCGGCAATCGAAACCCATCACACCATTGACCGCGCCCTCTTCGTCCGTCAGCAATCGGGTGCAGACCAGGCGATTGGTGATGCTCACCCGCGCGCGCTTCAGCTGCCGATAGAGGACTTTCTTGATGTCGTGCCCTTCCGGCATCGGCAACACATAAGCGCCCATGTGGTGGACCTTTTTCACCGCGTAGTCGCCGGTTTCGTCCTTCTCGAATTTCACGCCCCAGCGGTCCAGTTGCTCGATGGTTTCGAAGCTGTGGGTGGCATAGGCGTACACCGCGGCCTGATTGACGATGCCGTCGTTGGCGATGGTGATTTCCTTGGTGTATTGCTCCGGCGTCGAGTGGCCGGGAATGATCGCGTTGTTCAGGCCGTCCATGCCCATGCTGATCGCGCCGCTGCGCTTGACGTTGGCCTTGTCGATCAACAACACCCGCAGATCACGGTTGCGTTCCTTGGCCTTGATCGCGGCCATGGGACCGGCGGTGCCGCCGCCAATGACAACGATGTCGTATTCCTGCTCCAACGTGCTGCGCGTCATGCCTGCTCCCCTTTTTTCCGGTCGATCCGCAGGCGGTACTGGAAGGCATCGCCACGGTAGTAAAGGTGTTCGAAGTCCAGCGGCCAACCGTCGACATCGTGGGTCAAGCGTTCGATGCGCATGATCGGCGAGCCGGGTTCGACGTTCAGCGCCCGAGTCAGGTCGCTGTCGGCCAGCACCGCATCGATGGCCAGGTCGGCGTGCCCCAGGGTCAGACCGCAGTCGTTTTCCAGGATCTGGAAAATGTCGCGGGTGACCAGGTCGGCTTTTTCCAGGCGCTCGCCAACGGCCTTGGGCAGGTAAGTGATTTCCAGGGAAATCGGCTCGCGATTGATCAGGCGCACCCGTTTGATCTGCGCCACGACCTCGCCTTCGGCGACCTGTAAACGCTCGGCGACGAGCTTGTTGGCGGCAATGAACTTGAAGCTGCGCAGGCGGTTGATCACCTCATAGCCGCGACCGGTCATGGACTCGGCCAGGCCTTGCAGGGTGCTGACGTTCTGGAAGGTTTTCGGTTTGGCGACGAAGGTGCCCTTGCCGTGGATCTTGAAGATCAGTCCTTCTTTTTGCAGGTCACCCAAGGCCTGGCGCACGGTGATGCGGCTGACCTTGAACAGCGTGCCAAGCTCGCTTTCGGAAGGCATCTGACTGTCTTGCGGGTATTTGCCGTCGAGGATACGGGTACGCAGCACGTCTCGCAGCTGGGTATGCAACGGAACGCTGCTCAGGGATAGAACGTTATCGGTCATGGCAGATCACTTGTTATAACGAGTTATGACGTGATCTTAGAGAGCCGTGATGTCGATTGAGAAATACCGAATGCGCATAAGGTTAGATGCGCAACGCAATCCAACACTGTAGGAGCGAGCCTGCTCGCGATGGCGGCGGGTCAGTCGATTTCAATGTTGAATGTGAAACCGCTATCGCGAGCAGGCTCGCTCCTACGGGGGATTTGTGTGGTCTGAGGAGTCAGTGGCGCTTGAGGATCTGGTCCATCACCCAATCGGTCTTCAGCGCCTGCTCGGCCACGGCCGGGTGCTGCGCCTCGCCGCGAATATGCGCATTCATGCCCAATACGTGGTGCCACTGAATGTGTGCGTGATGCTCGATGGTCAGGCTGAGGTGTTGATCAGCGTGCAGCTCGACCGGGTGTTCGTCGAACACTGAAAAGGTGATCCGGCCTTTGCTGCCAATCACTTCGACCCGGTCTTCGCGACGGTCTGCAACAAAGTTCCAGCAACCCATGCCCATCGCTCCCGACGCGAACCGCCAACAGGCGCTGACGGCATCCTCGGCGGCATACATCCCGGCCTGCCGTGCAGTGAACCCGGCGACTTCGACGATATCGCCTAACAGATACTGAAACAGGTCCAGGCCATGGCTGGCCAGATCGGCGAAGTAACCTCCACCGGCAATCGCCGGATCGGTGCGCCAGTTATCACTGCCGTTCCGGTCCGCTGCCGACGGCGCTTTGGTGAGGGTCCAGCTCAAGTGCCGGACCTCGCCGATCCGCCCCTCCTCCAGCCATTGCCGCACTTGCCGGAAACGTGGCAGCGAACGTCGGTAATAGGACACGAACAGGTGCAGCCCCGCATCGGCAAACACCTGCTGCATCTCGCGGCTTTGCCCGGCGTTCAGCGCCATCGGTTTTTCGACGCAGCAATGCTTGCCGGCGGCGGCCACCTGCAAGGCATAGGCATGATGGCTGTCGGGCGGCGTGGCGATGTACACCGCGTCGACCTCGGGGTCATTGATCAGCGCTTGCGCATCGGTGTATACCCGAGTGATGCCGTGGCGCGCGGCGTAGTCGGTGACGGCTTCCAGGCGCCGGCCCATCACCGCCACCAACGCCGATCCGGGTGCCTTGTAGAAGGCCGGCGCGCTTTTGCGTTCCGCGACACTGCCACAACCGATCATGCCCCAACGCACCAGGTTCATAGGCTCTCCTTGCTGCTCAGCCGATGCGCAATACGCGCAGGTCCAGTCGACCGTCCTTGAGCGGCGGGCACCAGTAGTAGCCACCGGTGACCGGACGGCTGATGCGGTACAAACCGTCGGTGATGCCGTCTTCCAGGCCACTCATGCGGCGCAGTTGGGCTTCGAAGGCATCGAGGGAAAAACCGAAGGCCAGGAACATCAGACCGGCACGGTCGCCTTCGATCCATGGCATCGAGCGGCGCACCACGAAGGCCTCGGGTGCAAAGCTTTCCTGGGCGGTGCGTTTGACGTGGGCGGAAACCGGCGCGTCGTCGATCTCTTCGTTATCGCTCAAGCGGCGACCCATGATGTTGTCTTTCTCATCCGCCGACAGCCCATGAAAACCTTTCAAGTCATGCTGCCACTGCTGGATCGCGGCGAAGCTGCCACCGACCATGCCTTCAGCGCCTTCGCTCAACAGCGCGGCGGCGATAGCGGCTTCGTCGTGGGGATTCTCGGTGCCATCTTCGTAGCCGGTCAGGTCATGGCCGGTCATGTGGCGGAAGGTTTCGTTCATCTGCACCAGGCGCAATGCCGGGGCCAATGCGGCGGCGATGACGTTGCTGCGGTTGAGCAACTCACCACGGTCTTCACCGTGCAGCCAGCACCAGAGCGCATGCTGGGTCGACGGATTTTCTACGCCCACACCGGTCAACGCCGGAAAGGTTCGCAGGCCATCGATCTGAGCGTGCAGCGCATTGACCAGCGATTCACCGAAGCCGACGACAGCCGATTTCCCGTCCACCAGTTGCATCAAGTTGTCGAGCGCGACCGGCAATGCCTCGACGGATTCGAGGGCGAAGAACATATGGCGGGCTTGAGGCGGTACGGGGGTGGCGAGAATGCCCGGCTGGTAATAGCTCATATGAACTCCTTGAAAAAGAGCACGGAGTTTAACCGGAGTACGAGGGTTTGTGTGGCGTCAGAGGCCAGGAGCCTGTGGCAAAGGGTCAGACCGTGCTGGGGCTTTCGCTACGGGTCGGCGGGGTTTCGGCTCTTCACCGCACCCCGCCAGCAACGCCGCAAAGACGCCCCCCACCAAGGCCAAACAAAGGCTAGGCTTTTCAGTTAATCGGCTTGTCCGCATGGCTGTACTCTCATTGGTAGCCCGGCCAGCCGGGTGCACCTTTTTTGTTGTGATCAAGGCGAGGTCAACACTAAGGCACCCGGTGTGGGCGGGTTGAGGGCATTGGGGGGTCAACAAGGGGCGCTTCTGAGGCCATGACTGATGGGAGTCGATGAATCCGCGATCCTTCACGCTGTGCGGCAAAACGCTGAAATGAGTCATGACAAGGGTTGCTGAGGTCTGCTAAAACGATTCATCAGCGCATCATCCAATCCAGAGGGGTAGCGACATGACCACAGCCAATAGTCTCCAGAACCTGTTCCCGAGCCCCGCCGACATCCCGGAAAAGTACCGCCTCGACGGCCAGACCGAGCAGCGTGAGTACCTGGTCGATGGCGTACTGAGAACCTGGAACGGGCCACTGGCCCAAGTCCGTAGCCCGGTGTACCTGGCCGGCGCCAATGGCGACGAGCAAGTGATCCTCGGCAGCACGCCGCTGCTCGATGCCGACACCGCATTGACCGCCCTCGACGCTGCCGTCCGTGCTTATGACCGGGGCCAGGGATTGTGGCCGACCATGCGCGTGGCCGAGCGCATCCAGCACGTCGAAACCTTCCTCGGACGCATGCGCGAGCAGCGCGACGCCGTGGTCAAGTTGCTGATGTGGGAAATCGGCAAGAACCTCAAGGACTCGGAAAAGGAGTTCGACCGCACCTGCGACTACATCGTCGACACCATCAACGCGCTCAAAGAACTCGACCGCCGCTCCAGCCGTTTCGAACTGGAACAGGACACTCTCGGCCAGATCCGCCGCGTGCCGATGGGCGTCGCCCTGTGCATGGGGCCTTACAACTATCCGTTGAACGAAACCTTCACCACGCTGATCCCGGCGCTGATCATGGGCAACACCGTGGTGTTCAAGCCGGCCAAACTCGGCGTGCTGCTGATTCGCCCGCTGCTGGAAGCCTTCCGCGACAGCTTCCCGGCCGGGGTGATCAACGTCATCTATGGCAGCGGCCGCGAGACGGTCAGTGCGCTGATGGCCAGCGGCAAGATCGACATCTTTGCCTTCATCGGCACCAACAAGGCCGCCAGCGACCTGAAAAAACTCCATCCGAGACCCCACCGCTTGCGCGCGGCGCTGGGCCTGGATGCGAAAAACCCAGGGATAGTCCTGCCGGAAGTGGATCTGGACAACGCGGTCAGTGAAGCGGTCACCGGTTCGCTGTCATTCAATGGCCAGCGCTGCACCGCGCTGAAGATCCTGTTTGTGCACGAGGACGTGGTCGAGTCCTTCATCGACAAATTCAATGCCAGGCTCGCCAACCTCAAACCCGGCATGCCCTGGGAAAGTGGCGTGGCCCTGACGCCACTGCCGGAATCGGGCAAGGTCGACTATCTGCACTCTCTGGTGGCGGATGCCGAAAGCAAAGGCGCCAAGGTGGTCAACCCCAACGGTGGTGAGGCTCGTGCGTCGTTCTTCTACCCGGCGGTGCTGTACCCGGTCACGCCGCAGATGCGCGTTTATCAGGAAGAACAATTCGGCCCGGTCATCCCCATCGTGCCGTACCGCCATCTGGATACCGTGATCGATTACGTGCTGGAGTCGGACTTCGGCCAACAGTTGAGCATCTTCGGCACCAACCCGGTGGCGGTCGGCCGGCTGGTGGACACTTTTGCCAACCAGGTCGGGCGCATCAACCTCAATGCCCAATGCCAGCGCGGCCCGGATACCTATCCCTTCAATGGTCGCAAGAACTCCGCCGAAGGCACCTTGTCGGTCCATGACGCACTGCGGGTGTTTTCGATCCGCACCCTGGTGGCCACCAAGTTCCAGGAGACCAACAAGGACCTGATCAGCGAGATCATCAGCGGCCGCAGTTCGAGCTTCCTGACCACCGACTACATCTTCTGAGGAGAGCCAGCCTGAGTACATCCCGAGCCCATCGACTGCCACCGCTGCTGCGCCGACTGCTGCGTCCGTTACTGGACCCGTACCGGCGCTACCGCCATGCCCGGGTGATCCACGCGGTGCGGGTGTCGCTCGGGTTGCTGGCGACCATCCTGCTGACCACCGGCATCCATCTGCCCCACGGTGAGTGGGCGTCGGTGACGATGCTGGTGGTGATCGGCGGCTTGCAGCATCACGGCAACATCGGCAAGAAAGCCGCCGAGCGTGCCATTGGCACCTTGATCGGCGCCGGCGTCGGCCTTGCGTTGGTGGCACAACAGGCCTGGCTCGGGATGCCCTGGCTGACCTATTTCGCGATGTCGGTGGTCTGCGGGTTTTTCTCGTATCACGCCATCGGCAAGGGTGGTTACACCGCGCTGCTGTCAGCGATTACCGTGTTTATCGTTGCGGGGCACGGCGACAACCCGGTCACCGATGGCCTGTGGCGCGGAGTGGACATCCTGATCGGCATTGCCCTGGCCCTGGCGTTTTCCTTCGCCCTGCCGCTGTACGCGGTGTATTCCTGGCGCTACAACCTGGCCGATGCGCTGCGTGATTGCGCGAAAGTCTATGGGCGCATCATCGATGGCCAGGCCATCACCGCCGACGAACACCTCAAGCTCATGACCCGCCTGAACGCGGTGATGGTGCAACTTCGCTCACTGATGCCGTCGGTGTCCAAGGAAGTGAAGATTTCCATGACCGAGCTGGATGCCATCCAGCGCAACCTGCGCATGTGCGTCAGCACCCTGGAAATCCTCGGCAATACCCGACCGGATGCCAATGACCTCGAGGCGATGTCGCTGATGCAAACGGCATTGAAAGCCGAGCATCGCCAGATTCGCGTGCAATTGATCGGTATGGCCCGGGCGTTGAAATCCGGTGCGGCCCAGCGGCTCAATCGCCCTATGGATATGCCGCTGGTCAGCCTCGATGCGCCGGTCTACAACACGCTGGACGGCTATCGTTTGTTGACCCAACAACTGGCCGCCAACGTCGGCGAGATGCGCCAGCGACTGGCCAGCAATGCGCCGCGCTGGAACATCTGACGCCTGGCTAGCGGGTTACGGCGTAACCGTGCGCCGAAACTTCAGCGACCAGCCTTGTTGCATGCCGGCAGCGGCCAGCAGAATCGCCGCGACTCCGATCCATTGCAGCGGCTCCAGGCGATGGCCGAAGGCAAACCAGTCGACGAAAATCGCCGCAATCGGGTAGATGAAGGACAGCGCCCCCGTCAGCGCAGTCGGCAGCTTTTGAATCGCGCCGTACAGCAGCACGTACATCACACCGGTGTGCACCATGCCCAGCGTCACCAGGCTGGTCCACGCGCTCGGCGCCTGAGGCAGTGCCGAAAAATGTGCGAATGGCGCAAGCAACAACACGCCCGTGCTGACCTGGATCAGCGCGATCAAATGCGGCGGGGTTCCGGTCAGGCGCTTGATGATCAGCGCGGCAATCGCATAGAGAAACGCCGCGCCCAACGCCAGGGCAATGCCCAACAAGTAATCGCTGCCGCTTTCGCCCTGGCTACCATGGGCACTGACAATCGCCAGCATCCCGAGAAACGACACGCCCAGCCAGGTCAGTTTCTGCGCGGTGATCTTTTCGTTAAGGAAAAGCGCCGCCAGCCCGACCAGCATGAACGGCTGGACGTTATAGACGGCAGTGCCGATGGCAATCGACGCCCGGGAATAGGACGCGAACAACAGCACCCAGTTGCCGACAATCGCCACACCGCTGAGCACCGCGAGCAGGAAGGTCGTGCGGGTCAAAATGCCGGGGCGCAGAAAGCCGAAAGCCGCGCAAATCAGCAGCAAGGTGCCAGCACCGAACAGGCAGCGCCAGAACACCACATCCAGCACCGGTTGCCCGGAAACCAGTACGAACCAGCCGATGGTGCCGGAGATCAGCATGGCGGCCGTCATTTCGAACGAACCGCGGCGTAGGGTTTTGTCCATCATCAGACTCCTGTGTTTGTGGCCAAAGTATGCCAATGAACCTGGGCGCTACTCCAGAGCAAAAAGCAGGCTAAACTCGGGATCTGCCTTTTTTATCAAGGCCGTTTCGAAAAAACGCCTAACAGAGGATTTCGCCATGACCGATGACATCGACCAGGTGCTGATCACGGCGCTGATGGAAGACTCGCGACGCTCGCTCAAGGCCCTGGCGCAAATCAGCGGCCTGTCCTCCCCCAGCGTCGCCGAGCGTCTGCGCCGCCTGGAAGAGCGTGGCGTGCTCAAGGGCTACACCGTAGAGATCGACCCGAAATGCTTTGGCTACCAGCTCCAGGCCATCGTGCGTATTCGCCCGTTGCCGGGGCAATTGCAGGAAGTGGAACGGCAAATCATGGCCATTCCCGAATTCACCGAGTGCGACAAGGTCACCGGCGACGACTGTTTCATTGCGCGCCTGCATGTGCGCTCGATGGAACAACTGGACACCCTGCTGGACCGCCTCAACACCCACGCTGAAACCAATACGGCGATCGTCAAGAAAACTCCGGTCAAGCGCCGATTGCCGCCCATGGCGTGAGTGATATTTGTTTCAGACTGAAGTAGGTTGGCGGTTTCCGGCGAAGGATTGACGGTATGAAAGCTCAGGCAATGCTACTCATGGTGATGCTGCTTGCAGGTTGCGGCACGATTCAAACGGTTGTGCGCGGTGACGAAGTGGCTGCAAAGAGCCTGAAGGACCATAAGAGTTATTGCGGCGCAGTACCGCGAATCTACAGCGGCGTGACCTACGACTTTTGCACGCTGAATGCCCCCCTGGAAAAAGGCCGCGATGCGCAGGTGCATGATAGTGCCCCTGCCATTGTGCTGATCGACGTGGTCATCTCCGGCGCGCTCGACACCTTGTTGCTGCCCTACACCATCTACCGCCAGCAAGCCGACGGCAGCATTGTCATTTCGGAGTAATCCTGAATTCCAGGCAATAAAAAACCCGCCTGAGCGGGTTTTTCATTCAGTGCCGACGATCAATCATCGCGGCCCATGATGCCGAACAGCTGCAACAGGCTGACGAACAGGTTGTAGATCGATACATACAGGCTGATGGTGGCCATGATGTAGTTACGCTCGCCGCCATGAATGATGGCGCTGGTCTGGAACAGAATGCAGACCGAGGAGAACAGCACGAAACCTGCGCTGATCGCCAGTTGCAGGCCGCTGATCTGGAAGAACATGCCCGCCAGCGTCGCACCCAGCAGCACGAAGAAGCCTGCCGTGATGAAGCCGCCGAGGAAGCTCATGTCCTTGCGGGTGATCAGCACATACGCCGACAGACCGCCGAACACCAGCGCGGTCATCGCGAAAGCCGAGCTGACCACTTCAGCGCCGCCCTGCATACCCAGGTAACGATTGAGGATCGGGCCCAGCAGGAAACCCATGAAACCGGTCAGGGCAAATGCCGACACCAGGCCCCAGGCCGAATCACGGAGTTTGTTGGTGAGGAAGAAAAGACCGTAGAAGCCGATCAGCACCACGAAAATGTTCGGGTAGCCAACATGCATCTGCTGGGCAACGTAGGCCGTCACACCACTGAATGCGAGGGTCAGGGCGAGCAAGCCGTATGTGTTGCGCAGGACGCGGCTAACCTCTAGCTGCTCAGCCTGCACGCTGTTATTAACTGCGTAATCCTGTTCGCGCATGGCGACACTCCTGTTGGTTTGAAACGTTCAGTCGCAAAGATCATAGCAGACGCTCTGTAACAAGCTACGCAGAGAGTTTGACAGTGTGTTTCATTCAGGTATTATGGCGCCCGCAACGCAAACGGAGGTGTGGCCGAGTGGTTTAAGGCAACGGTCTTGAAAACCGTCGACTGTAACAGGTCCATGAGTTCGAATCCCATCGCCTCCGCCATCTTTATACGACAAAGCCCTGATTATTCAGGGCTTTGTCGTTTCTTGCTTTTGGAAAAACCTGCCAGCCCACACTTCAGCCCTCACCCTGGGTGGAGTCTTGCTTTTCGACCAGCGGCTAGTTTTTCGAATGGTCTCTTGTCCCTGTAATTCTGAAGCACCGACTAAGGAACTGATGCTCTCGGAAAAATTCCCGAAAGCGAAGAGGACTGATCGTGGCCGACCTTATGCGTCGACTCAATTCAATTTGTTCGTCTTCACTAAGCACGATGTCCTGAGAGTTCATGTGATCACTCCAGGCACTGACTGACCACAGAAGCATGGCTCAGGCTAGAAATTCATTTCCGAGACAGGACACCAGGCAAGGGAATCCCACACTTGCACCAGGCCAAACAGATGCACCAGCCCATAGACCAGGCAGACCGCCGAGCTGATCACGATGAAGCGAATACTACGCCCAGTGCCTGCCAGCGCGAACGGTCCCAACAGGCCGCGCAGCAGGTAGACCAAGGTGATTGCGCACAATGCCGGGCGCAGCAGGGGCAAGGGATCGATCACCCCGGCACCGGACAGTGCATACGCCGCCCATGCGGCGAGCACCAGGGCAATCCCCGTCGTGACCACCGCGGGAAACCGGCGACCGGCCTGGGCCGCACGCACAAAGCGGTCGCCAGCGCCAAACAAGCGATACCAGGAAGGCCCTCCCATGATCACCCCGACATGCATCAGGGCCGCCAGCAGGCTGAGCCCGGCGCCGATCACCAGCGCCATGTTGTATTCGTTTGCCATTCCATCGCTCCTTGATGCAAATGCGCCACGGTGCGCCCCATAGACGTCGTGGCGTGTCGGCAGGGCCCGCCTTGACCACGTACTCAGCTGGTTGCCGCTTCGGCGCGGGTGCCGACGTCCATCACCTGGTAGCGCACGTGACGACCGCAGACCGCAGCGGCCGCTTCCACCCCGCCAGTCATGGCGCCAAAAATACCATGCCCGGTACGGGTCGATGCGCCGCACAGGTACAGGTTGCGGATTTCAGTTTTGGCCCCTGGCCTGTTGTGCAGGAAGTACTCCGGGGTAAAGGCCAGACCGTAGGACGTGCCCCCTTCGGAGCCGATAAAGCGCGTCACTGAAAAAGGGGTCGAGACTTCCTGATACACGATGTGGCCCGACATTCCCGGAATCACCCGTTCAGCCAGGGCAATCAGCTGGCGGGCGTACCACTCTTTCTTCTCCAGGTACACAGGGTTGCTCCGGTAGCTACCATCCGTCAGTTCGGCCTGGGTCACGCCCCAGCTTTGCGGGGTGGAAGGCACCGCCGACATAAGCTGCAGGTTATAGATGCCTGGCGGGGCGATGGCCGGGTTATCCGGGTCTTTCATCGTTGCGTTACCGATGAACAGATGGGGCTCCTCGGGAAACTCTCCGGCGAACACCTCGCGGTAGGCCTTCTCATAATCGCAGCCAGGGTAGATGCGGTAGTTGGTGTTCTTCAGACCCATGGCCTTGAGGTCCATGTCGATGCCGAGATAGACCACGCCCATGGCCGGTGACATCTCGAACTGTTCGGCACGACGCACGGTCTGTGGCTTGAGGTGTTCACGGCCAATCAGGCCAAGCAGGGCCTGCTTGATATCGGCGTTGCAGATCACCGCGTCCGCCTTGACCACCCGCTTGCCCAAGTGCTTGTTGCTGAACTCGACGCCCACGGCATGACCGTTCTCGATCAGGATACGTTCGACCTTGGATCGCAGGAGGATCTTGCCGCCCTTGCGCTCGACCACCTCGCCCAACTTGTCGGAGAACATCTGGCCGCCACCCGAGGGGTAATAGGAACCCTGCAGGAAGTGGTTGACCACCGCGGCATGGCCAGCCATGGTCGCGCGGCTCGGCGGCTGGTGATAGACCCCCAGCTGCCCGGTCAGGATGGCCCGAAGGCGTTGATTCTGCGTACAGGTGTCGAGGAACTGCGCCACCGTCGATTTGGCATGCCGCATCAGCATCCAAGAGCGTGGCAGCACCCACAGCGCGGTCAGCGGCCGCGAGTGGATGCCCATGAAATCCCAGACCTGCTGCAGCATCTTGAAGTAGCGGTTGATTCCCGCTCGCTCCTTGGGAAACGCCTCCAGCAGCTTCTCGCGAAAGCGTTCATAGCCACGGGGAACCGCGAACTGGAAGTCGGGAAAACACAGGGTTTCGAACCCCTCCGGGTCCTGCTCGATAAATTTGATTTCACCATCATTGATACCTGCACCCCGCAAAATCCGCGGAATCAGACCGTGTTTGCCACAGTCACCGATGTAGTGCAGGCCGACGTCGAACTCATAGTCGTTGCCCTTGCGGTGGAACACCGTGGCACAGCCGCCCATTTCATAGTGCATGTCGAGCACCAGTACCTGCTTGCCGCGATTGGCCAGGGTCGCGGCAGCCGTCAGGCCACCGATGCCGGCGCCAACCACGATCACGTCAAAGGTGTCGCTTTCGAGGGTCTTGAATCGATCAAAACTTTGCATGGATAAGGTTCCAGTCGCGCATCAGGCATGGGCCAGGTGGTGGTCGCGGGTCGGATCGACCGCCTCGGCCTCACGTATCAGGTGGGGCAGCTTGTTCGGCTTGCGGCTCCAGTGTTCATGGTTCGCCAATGGCGGAATCCGCTGCAGGATCACCGGCCAGTGCTTGACCAGCTCGGCGTTGAGTTCGATGAAATGCCGGTTGCTGTCATCGAGCTGGTTCTCCGGCTGAATCGCTTCCTCCGGACACTCGGGCAGACACAGGCCACAGTCGACGCACTCCTGAGGGTTGATGGCGATAAAGTTGGGCCCCAGGTGGAAAGCATCCGCGGGGCAGATATCGACGCAGCTGGTGTGGCGGCATTGAATGCAGTTGTCAGTCACTACGTAGGTCATGGTGCGTCTCGTAAAAATCTGGTTTGACGGGAAAGTCGCCACTCAGAAGTAGCKGTCGACCAACAAACGCGCCGACAACATCGTCCCGATGAAACCTGCGCCCGGGAATGTCCAGGCCCCGACCTGGTACAGCCCCTTGACCGGGTATTTCTGCGGGAAACGGTTGAACAGGCCGGATTGTCGGGTGTTCTGCTCGAAGCCGTAGATCGCGCCCTCCGGGTTATGGGTGAACTTGGTCATGGTGCGTGGCGAGCCGCTCTCGCAGACCTCTATGTGCCGACTCAGGCCTGGAATGACTCGTTCGGCGTTGGCGATCAGCAGCTCGGTGAGTTCAAGCTTCTTGCGCCTGTAGTCGAGTTTGCCCAGCGAGTGCCACTCGCTGGCGCCCGTCAGCGTGAACAGGCCCAGGCTGGACTTTCCGGCCGGTACCATCGACGCATCGACGTTGGAGAAGTAGTTGATCGACCAACTGGTGTTGTCGCCATGCAGCTCCCCGGCCTGGATATGCTCGAACTGTTCGCGCTGGGTTTTCTGCGGGGCGAAGAAGTGGATGTACTCCTCGGGGCCCACTCCCAACTCGCTCAGCGGGCAATCGAGCCCCAGGTAGACTTGAAACCCGGACACCGACAACTTGAGCCGGCGCAGTCGCGAGCGGTACCTGGCGTCGAAATGCTGCTCGCCAGCCAGTGCCACGACCGCATGGGGCGAAATATTGGCCACAACATTGCGCGCCTTGACCCTGCCCGACTTGCGCGTTACCACGCCGCCGATTCGCCCGCGTTCAATCACGATCTGGTTGACCGCTGACTCCAGCTCGACCCGGCCGCCATGTTGCTCGATCACTTCGACCAGGGCATTGGACAATGCCTGGGAGCCGCCCTTGATCGAATAGCCGCCGTTCTCCAGATAGTCGATAAAGGGATAGGAAAAGTACCCGAACGCCAGGTCCTTGGCCGGTAGACCGTAGTAGCTCCATTGCGCCGACAGCACTTCCTTCAAGCGTTCGTTGGAGGTGAAAYGCGAGAAGTAGTGATCCACCGTTTCATGGCCATACTTGAGCACCCGCGGATAGATCATGGGCGTGGCCACCAACCTCATCCAGAAAGGTTTGCGCGAATACAGAAAGCCGCACAGGTCCTTGTAGTTGCGCTGAGACTCGGCAAACAGGCGATTGATGTTGTCGACTTCCTCTGGAAAGAAACGGAACAACTCGCGCTTGTAACCTTCCAGGTCTCGGTGTCCAACCGTTATGTCGATGTCCTGAGAGCGATAGCGATACAGGGTCGGGTGATGAAGAAACTCGACTTTGTCCGCCACGCCACAGGCCTCGATGACATTGAACGACTCGGCGCCACGTACCACGCCGTCGAACGAATGCAGCGAAACATCGAAGTTGAAATCCTTGCGCCGAAAATTGCTGGCATAACCGCCGGGTACATTGTGCTTTTCCACCACCAGTACCTTCTGGCCTCGCTGCGCCATAAGGCTGGCACTCGCCAGCGCGCCAAGGCCCGCGCCGACGAAAACGGTATCGTATTCTTGATTCATTACATTTCCAGGCTCTGCGGCCAGATCCGGACAGCTAAATCAGACCGTCAGGCCGCCGTCGATTACGAATGTCTGACCGGTGATGTAGTCGGCCCGGGTCGACAGCAGAAAGCTGGCCAAGGCCGCCACTTCACGCACTTCACCGAAGCGCCTGAGGGGGATGGTGTCAGTGATCGACTTGCGCACCGGGTCGGCGATCTGCTCGACCATCTCCGTGGCAATGAAACCTGGGGCGATGGCGTTGACGTTGATCTTGAACCGCGCCAATTCCAGGGCCATGGTCTTGGTAATGCCGATCATCGCCGCCTTGGTCGCTGAATAACTCAACTGTCCCTTGTTACCCTTGAACCCACTGACGGAGGACATGTGCAAGATCTTGCCGCGACGCTCGGCGGCCATCGCCGGCGCCAGGCATTTACTGAAATACACCGCCGAATCGAGGTTGGTCGCAACCACATCGCGGTAACGCTCGATATCGAACTTCAGCAACAGCTGATCGCCGGTCACCCCCATGTTGTTGATCAAGCCGTAGGGCTCGCCGAGGGTCTCCACCAACTGTGCACACACCGCCTCGACCGAACCGTGGTCCCGCCCGTCACAGGCATGCCCAAGGGCCCAGCCACCGCTGGCCGCCACTTCCCGCTCCAGTTGCAAAGCCGCGTCGGCCGAGGACTGGTAGGTGAAAGCGACCTGATACCCTTCCCGTGCCAGGGCCGAGACCAGTGCGCGTCCAATGCCACGACTGCCGCCACTGACCAGCACCCATTTGCCGTTTGAAGACTGCTGAACATCCATGATCTACATCCTTTAGCCTGATGGTCCTTGCCGTTGTTACGCGGGCACGACGGGTGTTTGAGCTTCTGCACGATTGAAGAAATCGAAGATTTCCTCGAAGTAGCGGTCCCGATGCTTCTTGTGGTTTTCCAAGTGACGACAGCCCTCGAAACCGACCATATGTAGCGCCTCGCAATCCAGGCTGAGCCCCGCCACGCTGGCAGCCGGGATAAAGCGGTCGTTGAGCCCGTAGAAATAGGCGATCGGTAGATCGCGCACGCCCTGCAACGAGTGATCAATGGCACAGGTCCCCGTGGGGACCGCCAGACGGCTGCCGCTGATCCAGCGCATAGCGAGTCGCAGCGGTCCGCGGGTGAAGTAGCTGCGCACCGAAACCGGCACACTGTCCAGCACCGCCGAGGTAAAGGGCGTGGTATCGCGCGCCAGGGCATGGGACAGGTGATAGCCGCCAAACGAACAGCCCACCAGGTGGATGGGCAGGCCGGGGTTGTCCCGGATCACTCGCCGGGCAATCGCCAGCACATCGTCGGCAAACGCGTGGCCGCCGATGGTGCTGCGGCCGAAGCCTTTGAAGTTGAAGGCGACCACGTGATAACCCTGGTCGAGAAACGCCTGATCCAGTTTGTTCTCGAAAAAGTAATGCATGCCGTACTTGAGGAACGGATGGCACAAGAGCACCACGCCCCGAGGGTGCATGGCGGTGGTGCGCAGGGACGCCCCCTCGAGCCGGCTGCCGTCGCGTGCGACTTCGACAAAGCCTGCCGCACGACTTGGCACGTCGCGCTTCCAGCCTTGTACCTGGCGGAACATTGTCCGGATGAACAGCTTGGAAATGGCGACACCCAGCCAACCGGTCGATTGCTCGTTTTTGCTCATGCTCGCTTCCATTGTCTGGCCTTCATCTCGGCATAACCGAATGCCGCTTCGTAACTGGGACCCGCCACCCAGGCGCTGAGGAACTGCACGCCCTGCACCGGGAAGCCGTGATGGAATACATGGCCGCTGAGATCGGTACCCACCATCGCCCCATAACCCGAACCGTCGGTGTTGTTGGTGAAGCGCACATAGGTGTGGGGCGTGGCAACCTCGGTATGCAGCACATGTCCGCGCAGCCCCGGCACCTGGCTCAACAGACGCTCCACCAGGGTGTCGCTGGCCCGTTGTTTCTTGGCGCGGTATTGCGCTGTGCGGCGCTGCGGCCAATGGGCGATCGAGTCGAGCACGTTGATACACACCACCAGGCCCGCAGCCGGGTCCAGGGCGTGATAGTTGGTGACCTCGATCGGCGACATCTCCCAGAATGCCCGCTCACTGAGCGCCGCCTCATAACCGCTGCGTTCGGCGGCCATGCGCAGCTCGGCGCCTGCCGCCGGATCACCGGCGAACAGCATCGATTCGCTATGCAACAGGCCAAGTTGCGCCGGTGGCAGGTCGGTCACCAGGTACACCGTGGTGGTCGAGCGTGCCGGTTTCAGCGCGGTGAGTTTCTCCCGAGTGGCCGCCAGCTCCACATCCGCCGCGAACAGCGACTGCACCGCGTAGTGCGGTGAAGCGTTGATGTACACCCGCGAAGAATGGAATACGCCACGATTGGTGCTGACGCCCGTGGCATTGCCTTGCCCATCGGTGAGCACCCCATCGACACCTGTGCTGAGCAGGATCTGCCCACCGGCCTGTTCAATCCGCTGCGCCAGCAGATTGGACAGGTGCTGGGAGGAGCCCTTGACATAGGCGTTGCCACGGTTGAGCGTGGCGTACACCACATGCAGGTAGTACAGGTAGCCCAGGTCTTCCGAGTAGCCACCGACGTAGATTCCCGGTGCCGCCAGGATCTCGATCAGGTACGGATCGTCGAACAGCTCGTGCAACGCCTGACGCACGGTCTTGTGCTTCAGGTTGCGATGCGCGAAACGCAACTGGGCCATGTCCGGCTCAAAGGTGCCGTCCAGCATCTGGAACTGGTAGTAGCCGTTGCGCCCGTAAGTTCGAACGTGCTCGAAGAAGGTCGCGATGGCCTCGGCCTGATGGGGAAAGCGCTCGACCAACAGCTGTTGCACACCGTCCGCGTCATTGGCCAGCGGCAGCGCCATGCCGTCCTGGTAGGCGCAGAAGTAGTCCTGGGGATAGACCAGGTCCAGTGTCTCTTCCAGCTCCAGATTACGCAGGATACGGATCAGGTTGCCGCCCTCGGCCATGCCACTGAGCTTATGCAGGCTGCAGTCGAACACCGCGTCCTGTTTCGGCCGACTGAACGTGGAGGCATACCCGCCGACAACAATATGCTTGTCGACTACCAGCAAGCGCACCCCGGGGTCACGTTTGACCAGCATGGCCGCACAGGCCAGGCTGGTGATCCCGGCACCGACGAAGATCGCATCCCAGGACGGCTGGCTCATTGGCGCAGCCCCAACTTGTCGACCCAGGCGTAGATCTCGGCAAAGCGCATGGCATTGAGCCGGGCGTTGTGGGCCGAGCGCCAGACCTCCTCGATCTTCGCCTTGTCATCCACCGCGATCGGAAACTCAAACGAGGTGTGCCGGGCGATTTCCGGGTTATAGGTGAACATGTCGATCAACGCCGGAATGATTCTGCGACTCATGGCCTTCACCTGGGCGATGGACTCCGGGCTGGCCGTTTCAAAGAACGACTCGCTGATCCAGCGACCGAAGGCGATGTGCCGGGCCTCGTCATGATGATGCTCACGGAACATGGTACGGGTCATAGGTTCGATGCCTGGGCCCTGGGACGTGTGCATCGCACCCATTTCCGCGACCCACTCGATCAGCAGAGTGAACAGCACGCCCACCGCGGGCTCCATTTTCGGCAGTGTCTCGGTCAGCAATTCGTAGAGACCCACCGGCGGGTTCCACAATTGCAGGCCGGCCTTGCCCATGAAGCGCTTGAAGGTCAGGGTGTGAACGATCTCCTCCTTGGAGAAGATCATCAGGTACTCCTGCAGGTCCTGGGAGATGCGATCGTGGAATTGGGTGACATAACCCATGTACAGCGGCGGAATAGTCTGCTCCAGCCAGATGAACATGGAGATGTCACGGCCGGTTTCCAGCCAGGCCAGTTCCAGCTTCTGTGCCTCGCTCAGGCCTTCACAGAAACGAGTGCCGTTGATCCACAGATGATCGGGGTCCTTCGGGTACAGGCTGCGATCGACCTCCTGGTCCCAGGGCAATACGGTCGCGTGGTCCATGGTCTTGTGGTGCGAGACCTCGCTCAGCTTGCGGACCTTCGATTCCCTTGCTTCTGAAATGGTGAATACACTATTGGTCTGCGTGGGCATTCCCTTGCTCCTATCCGTAACGGTAGCCCTGCCAGTCAGGCAGGGACGGCGGCCGATTCCTTGAACTCGACCACGAACTCGCACAGCTGGCGCAGCGTGGAAATCTTGCGGCTGGCGAACGAATCGGGATCCAGCGCCACGCCGATCTTCTTCTGCACCACCAGCTGCATCTCGACGAAGTCCAGGCTATCGAACGCCATCGATTCGATGTTGGTATCGAGGGTCACATCGTTTTCGTCGACATCCTTGAGTTCCAGAATGAGGTCGCGAACAACAGTAAATACTTTCTCTACAGTGGTCATTGCACAGCTCCTTGGTGGGTTGAAAGTGTCTTTGCCATCAGCCCGAGAGTGATGGTCATCACGTGGCGATCGCTGACATGCACCCCAAGATCGAGGGTGCCCACGGCCTTGCCTGGGCTTTCAATCAGGTGGATGTTGTCGATCTCACAGCGAATATCGGTCTGCAACTTGCCCAGCGAGCGCAGCGACGTGCAGAAGGTGATCTGGTGACTGGTCTGCACCACCAGGTGATCAGACAGTTCCTCAAGCCGCTCCGGCCGCTGTCGTTGACGGAACTGCGGGGACAGGCAATCGAAGATCACTCCCAGATGGTTACGAATGAAGTGGGAAAAGATCAGTGCATCGAGCGCGACCCAATCATCGACCCCCCGGCCCAGGTCATCACGAAACTGTGCGAGCCAGGCCGCGACCTCCTCGCGTGCCAGCAGGAAGCCCGGGGTTGTGGATAACCAGACCGGCGCTTCGACGATACGTACATGGCCGATCATGTGTTCACTGTCGCCGCCGCTCGAGTGCAACTTGAACCCCGTGCTGTCGCTGCGCTCGCGGGTCGACAGGGCTACCGGGCTGTCGCGCAGCACCGGAGCCTTGAGCAGCGCCTTGAACTGCATCCAGTCCTGGGGCAGCACCTGATTGACGCGCCCCATGCGATGCTTGACCGGCAGTAGCGCGAGCATGCCATGCACCACCACATCGGCTGCGTCCATGCGGCGCGCCGCCTCACGGTCGAAGTGGATCGGGTTGCGATCACCGGAGAGGCCGGCCCAGGCCTCGATCTGCTCGGCTCCGAATTGCAACTGCATGATCAGACCACCTTGCGCAGCATGATGCCGGCGTTGGCACCACCGAAGCCGAAGCTCAGGTTCAGCACGTTATTCAGGGTCTGCCCATGCAGATGCTCGTTGGGCACGTAGTTGAGGTCGCAGTCAGGATCGGCCTCATCCATGTGGATAGTCGCCGGGATGGTGCCACGGGCCATGGCCTTGAGGCAGAAGACCGCCTCCATGGAACCGGCGGCACCGATCAGGTGGCCGGTGTAGGACTTGGTGCTGGACATCGGAATGCCGTATGCGGCGTCCCCCAGGGCCAGCTTGATCGAGCGGGTTTCGTTGACATCGTTGAGCGGTGTCGAGGTGCCGTGCAGGTTGACGTAGTCGATCTGCGATGCCTGCACGCCTGCCTGCTTGCAGACGTCATTGATCACCCGTACCCGGGCCTGCATGTCTTCGGCCGGGGCTGTCATGTCGTAGGCGTCCGAATAGTTAGCGTAGCCGGTGATCTCGCCGAGAATCTTCACGCCCCGTGCCCGGGCCGACTCATAGTCCTCCAGGCATAACACAGCCGCGCCCTCGGAGAGCACGAAGCCGCTGCGTCCCTTGCTGAACGGGCAGCAGGCCAGGCGCGTGTTTTCCTGCTCTTTGCTCAGGGCCTGGATGACATCCACCGACCAGACGTTGAACTGCTCTTTCAAGGACTCACTGCCACCAGCGATCATCACCTTGGCGCGGCCGCTGCGAATCGCCTCGTAAGCCTCACCAATGGCGATGGTGCCCGTGGCGCAGGCTGCAACCGGGCTGTTCTGGATACCACGCATGTTCCAGTTCATGGTGATACCGGCGGTTGCGGCATTGCACATCGACATGACGGTGGCGAAGGAAGTGGAGATGCCGTGCTTACGGTATTCGTTGTTATTGCAGTTGGCGGTGTYGAGCCCACCCCAACCGGTGCCCAGGATCACGCCGCGATCAAAGGGCGAGACGATCTCATCCAGGGGCGTATCACCGAACGCCATGCGGATCGCCTCGTGGGTGGCCACCAGGCTGTATTTGGCGAACAACGGCAACATCTTGGAGATTTTCTTCGAAAACGGACGCATCGCTTCACGACCGAAGTCATCGATAAAGCCAAAGTAACGCGCATGGATGCTCGGATCGTCGAACCTGTGCTGACGGTAACCGACCTGGTAATCCATCATTGCGTCCCAGATAGCGTCGACATTCTCGCCGAGCGAGCAGATGGCGCCATAACCGGTTACAACGACCCGGCGCGGTTCTGAAGAAGCGGACTTTTCCATGATCTTCCCTGTTTCGATGTCTTGACTGGAATGCCGCACAGCGTGAAGAAGCCTGATCCAGACGCTCAGACTGTCATTGGCATGTTCGGCGATATAGGCAAGTGGAGCACTCGCAAGTACAAGCCATGACGCCTTGGCTGGAACATTTGTCCAACATTGAGAATGTTCAGCGCTGCGGCGTCATAGGGGGCTTAACCACTGCCCGGCATAAGTTGCCGTAGTTACCCAGAGAGAACAACTGTATCTAGGTACAGATAGCGCGATGAAAATCAAATTATGCAACCTGCAACTGCACCTAAGTACAGGTTGCCGCTGGGCGGACATTGATAAACTAACAATGGTCGCGCGATTGATTTTTCGTACCCGGAAGTTCATTCCCCGCGACCTGTACGAGCCGCACCACTTAGTACTTAAGTACCAGTTCCCATGGAAGAACGTTAATAACATGAAAGCTATCGAGTTTCACGCGCTTGACTATAGTGCGACGCCCCACGCTTGGGTCGCCGACTTGTATCGCCTGCGCAAGGAAGTATTCGCTGATCGTTTAAGTTGGAAGGTCAATATAAATAACGGCATCGAGTTCGATGAATACGACAGCGAGCGGACGACCTACCTGATCGGTACCTGGGAGGGTGTCCCCTTGGCCGGCCTGCGCCTGATCAGCACTCTGGATCCCTATATGGTCGAAGGGCCGTTCCGTGATTTTTTCCGCTGCGAGCCGCCCAAGCACGCGCTGATGGCCGAGTCCAGTCGCTTCTTCGTCGACAAGGTCCGATCACGCCAACACGGCCTGGCCCAGGTACCGCTGACCGAAATGCTGCTTTTTTGCATGCACAACTATGCCGCAGGCAGTGGCCTGGAATCGATCATCACCGTGGTCAGCAATGCCATGGGACGGGTCGTACGCAACGCCGGCTGGCACTATGAAGTGCTGGATACCGGCGAAGCCTCTCCGGGGGAAAAGGTGCTGCTGCTGAACATGCCGGTAACCGAGTTCAATCGTCAGCGGCTGATGTCCAGTATTGCGCGCAAGCAACCCTTGTCATCCACGCAGGCAAGCCAGTGGCCGCATCGTCTGCACATCCGCGACACACCGCTCGGTTAGCCCAAGCGGATCAGCGCCTGAATCAGAGGATGCCTTGGCGCTGAGCCTCATAAACCGCCTGCTTGGCATTGCAGACCTGCAGTTTTCCGGAAATGTTGGACATGTGAAATTTGACCGTACGCTCGGAAATCGCGCAGATCAGCGCGATTTCCCGGTAGGACTTGCCCATCATCACCCACTTGAGCACCTCCATCTCCTTGCCCGAAAGTGGCCCACTCTGAAGTTTGGAAAACAGTTCATCCACCGTCCGCAGGCTCAACAGTCGGCTATGAAAGCGGATCAGTGCCATCTGTATCTGCCCCTGCTGGTCGGCCATGCGGCGATCGAAGTCGGCTTGCTGCCCGCCGTTGCAAAGACTCAACGAACTGAACACTCCACAGGGGTCATGCAGGATAAAGGTGGCGCCGGAGCAGATCCGGTATTGGCTGGAACGTCGAAACAACTCCCGACTCTTGTCACAGGAAACGGCCTGGAGCGCATCACTCCAAGAAAATGGCGCGCAACTTTTAAGACCGTGATGAATGATCGGATCGATCAAATGATAGTTGGCTCCCTTATAGGCTTTCAGCCAGGGCGATGGATAATTTGAAACAATAAGGGGAGCCGCTTCACGATTTCGAGGAACAGCAAAGTAGGCATAGCTTAATCCCTGAAGGTCCCCCAACAGGTTTTCAAGTTCGGATTGTAAACAGACGCTTGAATGACTCTCGTCGGCCGGGACGAAATCAGAGTATTTGAATTGACTATCCATGTTATGAGCTCATTATCCTCCAGGATTACCTCGACTCTGCGGAAACGGCGAAGACAATGCAAGATTTTTCATTATACCTGGCGCGTGAGTGCGTAGCACTGACATACAAGGCGGTTAATTCCGGTACGCTGGCGGGCTATATTCGACTATGACCTAAGGCAAACTCCGCGTTGAAGAACGCGTCGCCATCCAGCTCGGCCACGATCAGTCAGCGCGACGGTCGTCGGGCGCGGGTGATTTTACTGGCGGCTCAAGGCCGTTCGCGCAACGAGATTGCCCGGTTGACCGGTCTCTGCGTTGTGTCAGTCACGCGCTGGTGCAAGCGTTTTCAAGAGCTGCGTCTGCAAGGCCTGGTGGATCTGCCCGGACAAGGTCGCAAGCCATCCTTGCCGGCCGAAGCGTTGAAACGAACCCTTGAGCAAGTCACTCAGCCGCGTATCGGTCAGCCTCGCTGGAGCTGTCGAAGCATGGCTCGAGTCGCCGGCATTTCACCGGCCAGCGTCCAGCGGATATGGGCCGCCAACGACATTCACTCAACTTGCTACAGCCCAGATCGAGCAGTTGAGCGATCACCTCGTCATGCCGAAGCAGTTCTTCGTAAGTGATCGGTGACTCCTCCAAGAGATCATCTTTTTAAGGATGATGACCTGATCCAAATCAGCTCCAGCCCACACTCCAGCCCACACCCTGGATGATGGCTTCCGGTAACATCAGTTGGAATACAAAAGACAAAAATCAAGTATCCACATGCTTTATAAGGATTTTTTATCAAGCAATCAGACAGCAATAGAACTCAAAATACGTCAAAATAGCGGACATCGCCTCCGCCATCTTTATACAACAAAGCMCTGATTATTCAGGGCTTTGTCGTTTCCGGTGTTTGGCGAAAATCTCGCCGCTCGACAAGCGTTCCATAATTTGCTCAAGAAAATTATAGCTTCCGCTAAATTGACCAGCCCGACAGCGATCAGCTCTTCGTGTCAGCCCTGTCATATCGTCGTCACATCCACCCAGCACAATGGCATCAGCCAAAAGGATTTGGCCCATCTACAGAGAGCCCGGCCGACGCCGGGCTTTTTCATTGCTACGACATGTTTTTCACGAAACGCTCACAAGATGGAGCGCAGATTGGATGAACAAAAGGATTTGACCCCAAACAGAAGGCCCGCCATTGAGCGGGCCTTTTGCTGCCTGGATTGAGCGCGTGAGGAACCAATTTCAATCCTTCACAAGATGAAACTGGCGGCCAGAAGCAGAACTGACAGCGAACCCGGCCATTACGCTGTGGTCACAACAGATGATGGCAGCGCAAATGTTCAGTGGCCGCAGACCAAGGTCGCAAACCAACTTCATTCAAGAGCGATGCCTGCAATTCACACACTTCAGGGTGCGCCGGATAACCTCAGCGGATTCGGTTCCTGCCTGACGCAGGCGCTTGCCACTGCTCTCATCCAATGCTCCCTCAGCGGAGTAGGCAAATGACTCAATCAATGCGGTTCTTCCTGTTGATCTTCCTCGTGACGGCATCATTGGCATCGGCCGGTCTCCTGAACACCGCAGGAGCGGCCACCGCCGTGGATCTGAATGCCGACTCTCGACAAGCGTTGCAAACGCTCTACAAGACTAATCCTTTTTCCGAAACCATCTCGCACAACGCCAAAGCGGTGCTTGTTTTCCCGAACATCATAAAGGCCGGTCTTGTGTTCGGCGGCAGCTATGGCGAAGGCGTACTGATGAAAGGCTCGAAAGTCGAGAGTTACTACAACTCCGTCAGCGGTTCATGGGGGCTGCAGATCGGCGCCCAATCGTATGGCTATGTGGTTTTCCTGATGACCGATAAAGCCGTGAAATATGTAGCCGACACCAAGGGCTGGGAAATCGGTGTAGGACCAACGGTTGTTTTAGTGAATGCAGGGGTTGCGAAGAACCTGTCCAGCTCGACGCTCAAAGACGACGCCTACGCGTTCATCTTCGACCAGCAAGGGTTGATGGCGGGGGTCAGCATCGAGGGAACGAAGATTTCTCAGATCAAGCGCTAGCGTCAGCCGTTTGATTGACCATCGGGAGCGTAATGGCGGCCTATGCCAACCCGGATGGGTTTTCCCGTTCAGGCCAGGCTGTCCTCACGCCTGGCGCACGGACGTAGCTGATGATCGGGAAGCAGACGAAAGGAGCAGCAGGATCGATGCCGCAAGGATAGGCTCAAAGAAAGAGTGTGCCTCAGCCCTGATCTGGCCAGGTACGATCTCAAATACGCCTCTTGCTACAGGGGAACCGAGATGACGGGGAAAACTGCGCACCAATGCTCGCCATGGATCCTGCTTTTCCTGCTCGCCATCGACCTGGCACTGACAGCGGGATGTTCAGGCAAAGCCGCCACGGCTCGCTATCCCGCCCCAAACACGGGTTCAACCTGCTATGCAAAAGCCCTCCCGACTGTCGGCGAAGGCGGCCTCGCCTGGGCGGAGACCCTGGACATGGCTCGCCAGAAATCCCTGGATAATTGCATCCGCTATGCGGGCCGATCCGGCGGCACGCCGAATACCTGCCAAGTGGTGATGGCAGAATGTAAGCATTGATAGAGCGTTTTTTCATTTCTGCGCCGCTTTTGCATTTCTGTGCGACAGATCCCACTTCAGGGGCTCCCGTTTCACACGCTCGTGGTGGTAGTTTGCAAATGTTTCTGATCAAACGATCAGATATTTCTTACAAACCACCTGCAAAGGAATGCCCCCAGCAATGGATTTTTCCCTCAAGCACCTGGCTGCGACCAGCCTTATGCTCGCCAGCCTTTCATCGTTCACCACCGCTGCCCACGCCAACAACACGCCGCAACAGAGCGCGATCATCCTCAAGACCTTCAGTGATGCATCGGTCAAGGATTTCAGACAGTTCCTGGACGACTTGTCCAAGAGCGATATCGCCAAAACCGACAACCTCGGCCCGGCCATCCGTGCATTCCTCGATAACAAGACGCTTAGCGCCGGGCAGCAAAACGAAATCCATCGCCTGCTTGGCCTCTATGCCCGTGTGAAATACGGCAGCGCGGCCACCGAAACCTTGAAGGAGCTGGTGGCCATTCCAACCGTGCGCGTGGAAGGTGTTGACCAGCACGACAATCCTGAATTTCTCAAGATTGCCGAGAAGATCAAGGGCCTCGCCCGGGCGTTCAACCTGAACTTTCGCAACATCGATAACCGCGTCTATGAAATCTCCCTGGAAGGCGCTGGCGATGAAGTCGTGGGCATTCACGCCCATGCCGATGTGGTGCCGGTGACGCCGGAAAACTGGGTGCTGCAGGACGGCACCCGCCTCGATCCGTTCAAGGTCACCCTGATCGGTGATCGCATGTATGGCCGCGGCACCGAGGATGACAAGAACGGCATCGTGGTGGCGCTCTACGCCATGAAGATCATCAAGGAAGAGCAGCTGCCGCTGGCCCGCAACTTCAAGTTGCTGGTCGACACCACCGAAGAGACAACGGGCGACGCCATCCCCTACTACTTCGAACGCAACCCGACCCCCAACTACAACCTGGCGCTGGATGGCGGCTACCCGGTAGTGATCGCCGAGAAAGGCTACGGCACGGTCATGGCCAGCTTCGCCAAACGCAAGGCTCAAGGCAAAGGTGCGCAAATCACCTCGATGACCGGCGGCCTGGCCACCAACCAGATTCCGTCGACATCGGTCGCGACCCTGGTGACCGACAAGCCCGCCGAACTGGCCGTCAGCCTGCAAAAGGCCGGCACCGACTATGCCAAGCGCAATGGCGGCAACTTCGAGGTCGCCGCCAAAGTCGACGGCAAGGACGTCAAACTGACGGTCACCGGTGTGTCCGCCCACTCCTCCGAGCCCGAGTCCGGCGTCAACCCGGTGGCGAGGATGCTCGACTTCATCAATAGCCTCGACGGCAAGGTCGCGCTCAAGCACAACCAGATCACTGACGCCGCCCGCTACGCCGCCGACAACTGGGGGCTGGACTACCTGGGTGGCAAGTTGGGGGTCGGTTTTGCCGATGAATTCATGGGCCCGCTGACCACGTCCCTGACCTATGTCGGGATGGACGACAAAGCCTTCAAACTCGCGGTCAACCTGCGCGTGCCGAAGGGCAAGACGCCGGAAGTGCTCAAATCCGAAATCGCCGGAAAACTGGACGCCTGGAGCAAGAAGACCAGCATCGCACCAACCTTTGACCTGTCGATTGCCGAACCGATGTTCCGCAACCCCGAGGGTGAATGGGTCAAGGCCCTGCTCGCGGTGGCCAGCGAAAACCTCGGCATGGAACACAAGTTCGGCACCTCCGCCGGCGCCACGTCCGTGCATGAACTGCCCAACGGCGTGCAGTTCGGCCTGGCCATGCCGGAGGTCAAATACACCGGTCACAACGACAACGAGTTCAAGACCACCGCGCAGTTCCTGCTGGACCTGCAGATCGTGACCGAGATGATGGGCCGCATCGGGCAATTGCCGAAACTCTGATCCCCCTTCGGACCCGTCGCCCTGGCGGGTCCTTTGCTTTCACTCCCATTCCCAAGTCACATGCCGGCCCTTGTAGGAGCGAGCCTGCTCGCGAAAAACCAGAGGACGCCGCGGTAAGTCTGGTTTCCCGCGTCCTCGTTGGCCTCCATCGCGAGCAAGCTCGCTCCTACGGATCGATTTGATCCAGCACTCGGTTCGCCGTGATCTCCGCCAGCATCACACTGTTGGAAATGCCCAGCAGCGCATTGCACGACCCACCGTCCAGCAGAGGCTTCCGGACTCGGATTTCACGTAGAAGCGGGCAAAAAAGGCGTTTTCACCAGTCAATGGTCAGGCAGTTTGAGCAGACCGACTTTTTCAACAGAATCAGCCAAGACCAGACATCGAGAGAGCAAACCTCAAAGGGGCCGCACACTGACGCCGTTAACTATTTAAACAGCGGCTCCCTAGAACTTTTTCCTGTTTATCGGTCTATGTGCATAGGCACATCCGCTCGCTAAGCGCGAACCCGCAACCGGTTGGCCACACGCCCAGAAATCAATCAGAGGTTGTCTTCATTCATGAAATTCCATGACCCACGGATGGTGCTCTTCGGCCTGTTCGCGTTCGCGGCAGTGGGCTCGGCATCAGCAACACAGATGAAGACCTCAACCCCTGTTTTCGCACCTGAAGTCACAGCCGTTCAGGTTCCGGTCCAGGCTGCCGGCAACCCTTGGCCGACCCTGGCCAGTATGGCCGGCAAGCAGCCAGGGCCGTTGCTTGCCCATGACGACCGATACTGGCATGACGGCCGCTGGCACTCTCACAGAGACGATTGGCGCCGGGACGACTGGCGTAGGGATAACTGGCGCAGAGAGCAAGCCTACCGAGAAGCAGAACGCCGCCGTGATTGGGAACGCCACCAGGATCGGGCCATGCGGTACCGCTACGAGGACGATCGCCGCTACTATCGGCGCTAGTGCTAACGCCCTCGCCATGCAGCGCAACGCCCCGAGCCATCCGTTCGGGACGTTGCTCTTTTCTCAGCGATAGCAATCGAGCAGGCGTGCGGCGACTTCCTTCAACTGCTCCTCCGCCAGACGATTGATCCCGGCAGCACGCTTGCGCCCTCCCCCCGTTGGAAACTGCCGGCAGAAGGCATCCGCCGTCATCCCGGCCTCTTCCGGTACCCGCAGGCTGAACGCCTAGTCGCCGTCCGCCCTGGCGCTGAGCAAGCCGATCGCCTTGCGCGGCGCACGGGCCGCCAACTGGTTGGCCAACACGCCGCTGAACCGCCGACTCGCCACAAGCCTCCCGCGACCTGCTGCGCAGCCTGTTCCAACTGACCCGCACGGAAACCGAAGTGGCCATGCTGGTCATGGACGGCCAGCCCCTCGATAAGACGGCCGAGGCGCTCGGGGTTTCGCGCAACACCGTGCGCGCCCACTTGCGCGGAGTGTTCGCCAAGACCGGCGCCACGCGCAAGGCGCAACTGGTCAAGACTTTGCTCAATAGCGTGGCGTCATTGGGGTAGTCGACTGCCGCTGATGTTTTGGGCAGAGAGGCAAGCATCCAGCGATGAACTCATCGAGCAGCGTGCTGCCCGAGTTCCTGGGCAAGCCCGATGAGAATGCCTTCGGGCCCCCGTATGTAGCAGAGCAGATACATATCTTCGTACCGGGCCACTTTGCCGACGAGCTTCGCGCCGCGTTTGTAGAGCCTGGCAAGCGTGTCGGCGATGTCTTCCACGGTGAACATGACACGCAGGTAACCGAGGGCGTTCACCGGGGCGTTGCGGTGATCGGCGATCACAGGTGGTGCGAGGAATCGGGATAACTCGAGCCGGCTGTGACCGTCCGGCGTACGCATCATGGCAATCTCGACGCGCATGTCGCGCAATCCAGTGACGCCATCTGCCCAGTCGCCTTCGATGGGTGCGCGCCCCTCGAACTCGAGGCCAAGTTCGGTGAAGAATTCGATGGCAGCGTCGATGTCTTCTACAACGATGCCGATGTTGTCCATGCGCTTGACCGTCATGATGTCTCCTTGCTGTCCAACTTAGCCGTCCAACGTAGTAGCCGAACACCTAGCTTGGCATTCCCGGGCAAGACGACAAAATAAACAGACCAGCGGATCCCCCCGCTCAACCGATGTTGCCTCAGGCACGCCAGGCGGGATTCTCGATCAGTAGCGCCATGCCCTGCCCGCCGCCAACACAGGCCGCGGCGACGCCATAACGCAGATTGTGCTCACGCAGTTGTCGGGACAGGGTCAGCACCAGGCGCAAGCCACTGGCGGCCAAGGGGTGGCCGAGTGCCAACGAACCGCCCTTAACGTTCAGACGCGAAGGATCCAGCTCCAGTTCCTGAGCCACCGCCAGGACCTGGGCGGCCTGGGCTTCGTTGATTTCAAAGCGGTCGATCTGCTCCAGGCTCAAGCCGCTGCGCTGCAACAGCAGGCGAATCGCCGGTGCCGGACCGATGCCCATGAACTCTGGCGCCACCCCGACCACCGCGCTGGCCCGCAACAAGGCCAGCGGTGTATCCCGACAGGCCGAAGCGCGCCCGACCAGGGCCGCTGCCGCGCCATCGACCACCGCACAACTGTTGCCGGCGGTTTGCACCCCGCCTTCGTGCACAGTGCGCAACCGGGCCAACGCCGCGATGTCTCCGGGCCGTGGGTGGCTGTCCTCACTCACCGTGGCGACACCGCGTGACAGGCGGATGCTGCGTGGCTGATAGCCTTGCAGTTCAAACACCTGATGCCCCACGGCAACGATCTCGGGTGCAAGCCAGCCAGCCTGGTGTGCCGCAAACGCCCGGTGGTGACTGGTACAGGCGTAGGCGTCCACCGCTTCGCGACTCAGCCCATAACGCCGCGCCAGGTTGTCGGCGGTGGTGATCATGTCCACCCCGGGAGCCGGGTCGTACAAGGCTTCCCAGAGAAAATCCTTGAACTGCACTTCTGTACCAAGGCGGAATCCGCCTCGATGGGTATAGGCCGCAATCGGATTGCGCGACATCGATTCGGTGGCCACGCACAGGGCCAATTGCACGCCGTCATCCAGTTGCCTGGCGGCCTGGCGCAGCAGTTCGAAACCGGTGGCGCAGATGCGTTGCACCCCCAGTGCCGGAACCGATTGCGCCACGCCGCTGTAGAGGCCGATGTGCCGTGGCAGCATGTAGGCATCGAAGCTGGCCTGGGCCATGGAGCCCGCCAGCACGCTGTCTACCGCCAGTGGGTCGACTTGCGCGCGAGCCAGTACTTCGCGCCCGACCTTGATGCCCAGGTCGATCGGTGAAACCTCGGCCAGTGCACCACCGAGGTCCACCCACGGCGTGCGCAGCGCATCGAAAATCGCCGCATCGGCAAAGGCCGAGTACTGCCCGCCTGTGTTCAGGACTTCGCTCCCGATTTCGCCCCGGCGCGCAGGATGGCCGGATCGAGCCCGCGATAGAGCGCCTCGACCTGCTCCGCGCGCCACTGCAATACCGCACGCTGATTGATCGAACCCTTGTCGGTGATTTCACCCCGGTCGATGGACGCCGGCTCGTCGAGCAAGGCGATCCACTCCAGGCGACTGGCATTGCCCGTGGCCTCGCGATTGAGTCGCTGCAACCAGCCGGCAAACCACTCGCGCACCGGTGCGCTGGCCAGCACCTCGGCGTCGCTGGCACTGGCCGCCAGCCCTGACAGTCGTCGACATTCAAACATCCGCGCAAAGACCAGCGCGCCCAGGCATTCACGATCCGGCGCGGTCACCACCAGGTCCTGGACATAGGGCGATCCTTCGAGCACCGCGCGGCTGCGCAAAGGTCCGACACTGACGAACACCCCGGATGACAACTTGAAATCTTCGGCGATGCGCCCGTCGAACATCAGCCCCAATTGCGGATCCCTCGGGTCGGCGAGCTTGAGTGCATCGCCGGAACAGTAGAAGCCCTGGGGGTCGAACGCTTCCAAGGTCTGCTGCGCTGACCGCCAGTAGCCGGGCATGATATGCGGCCCACGAAAACGCCCTTCCAGTTTGCCGTCCACCGGCACCAGGCGCACCTCGCAACCGGGCGCCGGCAGGCCGACGTAACCGGCCATGGACAACGGCCCGGTGGTGAAGGTGCAGGACGGCGAAGCCTCGGTCATGCCGAGCCCGGCCATCATGCGAATACGCTCACCGCAATGCTGTTCGCTGATCCGGTCGAGGCGGTCCCAGACACTTTGCGACAGACCGGCTGCGGCAAAGAAGAACAGGCTGATGCGCTTGAAAAAGATCTCCCGCAGTTCCGCGTCCTGCTCCAGTGCCGAGACCAGTTCTTCCCAACCCTTGGGTACGGTCAGGTAGGCGGTGGGCGACACTTCCTTGAGGTTACGCAGGGTCTGCGCGAAACCCTGCGCCGTCGGCTTGCCGTCGTCCAGGTAAAAGCTGCCACCGTTGTAGAGCACAATGCCGACGTTATGGCTGCCGCCGAAGGTATGGTTCCACGGCAGCCAATCCACCAGCACCGGCGGTTCTTCGCCGAACACCGGAAACGTCTGCAACAGCATCTGTTGGTTGGCGCACAGCATGCGTTGTGTGGTGATCACCGCCTTGGGTAGCTTGGTCGAGCCGGAGGTGAACAGGAACTTGGCGATGCTGTCCGGCCCCGTGCTGGCAAACGCGGCTTCGGCCTCGGCCCAGCCCTGCTGCTCGAGCAGGCTGGCAAAGCTGACCTGACGACGCCCCGCGACTTCGCCCCGGACGGTAATCATGGGCGTTTCAGCGGGTAGCACCGCCTCGATGGCACGCTGGTAGGCCGCGGCATCACTGACAAACACCAGGCCGGGTTGAAGCAGGTCGCAGACGTGACGCAGCTTGGCGAAATCCTGGGACAGCAGCGAATAGGCCGGCGACACCGGGCAGTAGGGAATGCCCGCGTACAGGGCGCCGAAGGCGAGCTGCAAATGCTCGATGTCATTGCCAGAGAGCAGCACCAGCGGTTTGTCCGCCGACAGGTCGTAGCTCAACAGGCTTTGGGCGATGGCCCGGACACTGTCGAGCATCTGCGCGTAACTGACCCGACGCCACTCACCGTCGGCCTGGCGAGCGGCGATAAAGGTCTGCTCGGGACGCACCCGGGCCCAATGCACCAGACGGTCGAGCAGTCGCGGTGGATACTCGGCCAATGGCTCTTGGGAGCGCATGTGCAATGCGCCCTGCTGTTCTGTCACCTCGACCGCTGCGCGACCGATGGACACGTGACGGTAGCGCGACGCGCCGGCCTGGGTGTGGGGTTGCGATCTGAATTCGGAACTCACGTGCTTGTTCTCCATCAAGGCACGCTACCACCAAGCCGCACGAATGGGCATGGTGGTGGCTGCAGCCTTTTTTATTGTTATTTCTGCTGTTCAGATCGGGTAATGCCGCGGTCCATGCTGCAAGGTGACCCAGCGCAACTGGGTGAAATGCTCGATGGACGCCTTGCCGCCAAAGCTGCCGTAGCCGCTGGACTTGACCCCGCCGAAGGGCATTTGCGCTTCGTCGTGCACGGTCGGGCCATTGATATGGCAGATGCCCGACTCGACCCGTTGGGCCAGCGCCAGGGCGCGCCCGGTATCGCGACTGAAAATCGCCGCCGACAAACCAAACTCGGAATCGTTGGCCAGATGCAGCAACGCTTCATCGCCCTCCCCGCGCAGCAACACCGCCACCGGGCCGAAGGACTCTTCGCGATACAGACGCATGGTCTCGTTGACGCCATCGATCAGGGTCGGCTGCAAAATGCTGCCGTCCAGTTGCCCGCCGACCACCAGCCGCGCGCCCTTGGCCAAGGCATCGTCGATCAACCCCTTGATGCGCGTACCGGCACTGGCATCGACCAGCGAACCGAGCACCGAATCTGCCGCCGCAGGATCACCGGCGCGCAGGGTCTCGACCTTGGCCGCCAGCCTGGCGACAAAGGCGTCGGCGACCTTGGCATCGACGATCAGGCGTTCGGTGGACATGCAGATCTGTCCCTGATTGAAGTAGGCGCCGAAGGCAGCTGCCTCCACCGCCGCATCCAGGTCAGCATCATCGAGCACCAGCAACGGCGCCTTGCCGCCCAGCTCCAGCAAGGCCGGCTTGAGGTGGCGCGCCGAAAGCTCGCCGACAATGCGCCCGACATGGGTTGAACCTGTGAAGTTGACCCGCCGCACCGCCGGGTTGGCGATCAGCCGCTCGACAATCGCCGGGGCATCCGCCGGGGCATTGCTGATGACGTTGACCACGCCATCACCCAACCCGGCATCCTGCAAGACCTGGCCGATCAACCGATGCACCGCCGGACTCAATTCGGAAGCCTTAAGCACCACGGTATTGCCGCACGCCAACGGCATGGCGATGGCGCGGGTGGCGAGAATCACCGGGGCGTTCCACGGGGCGATCCCCAGCACCACACCGCAGGGTTGACGCAGGGCCATGGCAAAACTGCCCGGCACATCCGAGGGGATGACTTCGCCATTGATCTGGGTGGTCATCGACGCCGCTTCACGCAGCATGTTGGCCGCCAGCCGCACGTTGAAACCGTACCAGTTGGCCATGGCCCCGGTTTCACCGGCCGCGGCAATGAACTCTTCACTGCGCGCCTGCAACTGCTCGGCGGCCTTGAGCAAACGGCTGCGACGTTCATTGGGCGCCAGGGCGGCCCAGGCGGGAAACGCCGACTGAGCGGCAGCCACCGCGGCGTCGGCATCTTCCAGGGTCGCGGCGGCTACCCTCGATACCAGTTCACCGGTCACCGGGTTGCGGCGTTCGAAGGTCCGACCGTCGCGGGCAGGCAGCGACTGGCCGCCAATCAGCAGGGGCACGTCCAGCATGGTGATTCCTCTTTATTGTCTTTATCGGGAATGCATTCGAGCGATAGAGCGCGCCGGGGCGGACATGCACCCGGCGATCAGTCTCAGCGCTTGTAGGCCTGCAGACCGGGCTTGATGCTCTTGTCGTCGAGGAACTGCTTCATGCCCTGCTCGCGGCCACCTTCGGTGTCGAGCAGGCGCGACTGGTCGAGCTTGGCGTACAGGTAGTCCTCGTTCTGCTCCCAGGTCAGCTCGCGGCAGCGCTTGAAGCCATGCTTGGCCGCACGCAGCACCACCGGGTTTTTCTCCAGCAGGTTGCGCGCCAGATCCACCGTGACTTCACGCAGTTGCGCCAGGGGTACGCTTTCGTTGACCAGACCCATCTCGGCAGCTTTCTGCCCACCGAAGGTCTTGCCGGTCATGATGTAGTACAGCGACTGACGATGGCCCACGGTGTCGGCCATGGCCTTGCTCACCAGGTTGCCCGGCGGGATGCCCCAGTTGATTTCCGAGAGGCCGAACGTCGCTTCGTCGGCGCAGATCGCCAGGTCACAGGCCACCAGCGGGCTGAAGCCGCCACCGAAGCACCAGCCGTTGACCATGGCGATGGTCGGCTTGGCGTACATGCGCAGCAGTTTCCATTGCCATTGCGAGGCTTCGCGGCGGATTTTTTCCTGGAGGATCTCCGGGCCCGCGTCCACTTCGCGAAAGTATTCCTTGAGGTCCATGCCCGCGGTCCAGGCATCGCCGGCACCGGTCAGCACCAGCACGCCGGCCGCGGGGTCCTGCTCCAGGGTTTCCAGTACATCGATCATTTCCCGGTTGAGTGTCGGGCTCATGGCGTTGCGTTTTTCCGGGCGATTGAGAATGACCCAGGCGATGCCTTCTTCGATTTCGACCTTGACGGTTGTCCAGCGACCTTCGTAGTTGCTCATGGCGATGCTCTCTTGTTCTTGGCTTGAAGATGACTGGAAATTAAAGGACCTATATAGTTATGTCAATTAACTATTAATCGAATTAACCATTTTTTTATCTACCCGAAAATATCCTCCGAACCCATCACCATGAACGGCGGGCATAGCTATCAGCGGCCAACCCCGGCAAACTGGATACGCTTGTTAACCTCCACCTGTTCAGGATTCACCCGCAATGGCCAAGCCTTCTCCCCTCGCCGCCCCGAGCGAGTCCCCGTCCGCCACCGCCGAGCTGCAGGCACCGCTGGATTCGGCACTGGATGACCTGATCGGCTACGCGATGCGGCGCGCCCAACTCAAGCTGTTCCAGAACCTGATCGGTCGCCTGTCAGCCCATGACCTGCGCCCCGCGCAGTTCTCGGCCCTGGCAATCATCGAGCAGAATCCGGGACTGATGCAGGCCGACCTGGCCCGGGCCCTGGCCATCGAGCCGCCGCAGGTGGTGCCGCTGCTCAATAAACTGGAAAGCCGCGCGCTGGCGGTGCGGGTGCGTTGCAAGCCGGACAAACGCTCCTACGGAATCTTCCTGAGCAAGACCGGCGAAACCTTGCTCAAGGAGCTCAAGCAGATCGCCGCGCAAAGCGATTTCGACTCCACTTCATCGCTGACCGGCGAGGAACGCGAGGAGCTGCTGCGCTTGCTGAGAAAGGTTTACCAGGACTGAACGCGCGCTGCCGGCACGCTCCAGAAGAGACGGCCGGCGGAGAACATCGAAGGACCCGGGCTTACCAGATCGGCGAGGTATAGAGCACCAGGAAGCGGGTCTGGTTTTCATCGCGGAATGCCGCGCCGGCCGGGAAGTCATTGCGGTAGATCGACTTGCGCGCCAACAGACCGAGGTTTTTCAGCGGGCCGCTCTGAATCACATAACCCAGCTCCATCTGGAATTCGCGTTCCTTGCGGTCATCGGCGTTGAAGGCGGCCAACTCGATGTTGTCGCCGCGCACATAACGCAACCGCCCCTTCAGCCCAGGCACGCCGGATGCGACGAAGTCGTAGTCGTAGATGGCCTGCCAGGTGCGCTCCCTGGCATTGAGAAAGTCCGAACTCATCGTCAGTTCGCTCATGCCCATCAGCTCGGTGCCGGAGATGTACGGCGTTGCCGTGTCGCCACTGGAATACATGTAGCCAAGGCTCACTCGGTGCCCGCCAAAGCGGTAGCCGAACAATGCCGAGAGATTGCGGTTGTCCACCTCACCCGCCTTGGCGCGGCCATCCTCGCGGCTGAAAAAACTGCGCAAGTCACTGCTGAACACACCGTCGCCGAGCGGCAGGTTGTGCAGCAACGCCAGGGTGTCCTGTTGGTACAGGTCGGTCACCTCGGCATGGTAGGCACGCAGGCTCAGGTCCTTATTGACCTGGTAATCACCCCCCAGCCAGGCCAGGTGCGAGGTGGTGGCAGCGCCGTTGAAACGCCGGTTCGGCGAGGCGACGGTCATGGCCTGATAGTCCGTGGAATCGCGTTTGTTGATACGATCGATGTAACCGGTGTTCAGGGTCAGGCCATCGAAATCCCTGGAGCTGAGCGTGGTGCCGCGAAAGGTCTGTGGCAGCAGTCGCGACGGGCTGGCAAAGGCAAACGGCAGGAAGATCGAGACATCGCCGCTCTTGATCGTTGTCTGGGCAAACCGCAGCTTGGCCGTCGGCGCCAGCCGCGAATAGTCATCCGCCGCGCGCTTGTCGCTGGCCGACACCGGCAACAGTTCGGTGCCGCTGCGATCCGGCGCGGAGTCGAGCTTGACCCCCAACAGCCCCCGCAAGTCCAGACCAAAGCCTACAGTCCCTTCGGTAAACCCGGACTCCACGCCCATGATGAAACCCTGGGCCCACTCCCGCGCGGCAGACTTGGCGCCGCTGTCCTGGTATTCACGGTCCAGGTAGTAATTGCGCATGGTCAACGTTGCGTGACTGTCCTCGATAAACCCTTCGGCCCGCAGCTGCGGGGGCAGAACGCTGACGCCAAGCAGCGCCACGACCCACCCAGGAAGGATCCTGGAGACGCAGGAGAGCGACGCTACTGAACCGGTGTTCCTGTGGCGTTTTGGCATGTTCGATGTCCACTTTTTATTGTTGTTCTTGAGTGCCGGACCCACACGGGGCTGTCGGCTTCACGACCAGAGAATGGAAACACCCAAGGGGTATCGTCAATCGCGAATGACCGATAATCGAACATTAATATTATTATCTATTTTCAAACAGTATCTTTAATGCATCCATAACAACCTGTTTATTAAGGTTTTATTCGTGGTTTACGCAGATTTTACGACACCGTTCTTTTTTTAGTTATCTTTGTTATCTTAATCGTCGGCGGTCATTGACGGCGCTCCCAACGCACGGAGGGCTCGACTGCATAACAAAAACAACAATGAGGTTCACCCATGGACAGTCCATCGCGTCGCTCGACGCTGACAATCGCTTTGTGCTTTATCGTTGCGCTGATCGAGGGGTTCGATCTGCAGGCTGCCGGCACCGCTGCCGCAGGATTGCGCCAGAGTTTTGCCCTGGACCCGAAGATGATGGGCTGGGTGTTCAGCGCCGGGATCATTGGCCTGCTACCTGGCGCGTTTTTTGGCGGCTGGGTTGCCGATCGTATCGGCCGCAAGAAAATCCTCGTCGGCGCCGTGTTGCTATTTGGCGTCTTCTCGCTCTGCACCGCCTACGTCGAGAGCTATTCCAGCCTGCTGCTGGTGCGCTTCATGACCGGCCTGGGCCTGGGCGCCGCCCTGCCCAATCTGATTGCCCTGTGTGCCGAGGCCGTGAACGAACGCCATCGTGGCACCGCCATCAGTGTCATGTACTGCGGCGTGCCCCTGGGTGGCGCGCTGGCGGCAGTGGTGGCAATGTTTTCCAGTGAACACTGGCAAACCACCTTTATCATCGGCGGTCTGACGCCCTTGCTGGTGGTGCCGCTGATGGCCCTGCTGTTGCCCGAATCCACTGCGTTCCGTCAGCAGCACGTCACGACCGGCAGCCCACGCTCGTCTACCGCCCAGGCGCTGTTCGGCGAAGGACGCGCACGCAGCACGCTGGCCTTGTGGTTGAGCTACTTCTTCACCCTGACCGTGATGTACATGCTGCTCAACTGGCTGCCCTCGCTGTTGCTGGAACAGGGTTTCACCAAGCCCCAGGCAGGCATGGTGCAGATGCTGTTCAACCTGGGCGGTGCCATTGGTTCGCTGCTTGGCGGGGTGATGCTGGACCGCTGCRACGGCCTGAAAGTGGTCCTGTTCGTGTATGCAGGAGTGTTGGCGGCACTGGCTGGGGTCGGCCTGTCGGTGGGTATCGTGCCGATGGCAATCGCCGGGTTTGCCGTCGGGCTGTTCGTCATGGCTGCACAGCTTGTGCTGTATGCACTGGCGCCCCCTTCCTACCCGACTTCGGTGCGCGCCACCGGCGTCGGCGCGGCCGTGGCCATCGGCCGGCTCGGCTCGGTGGCAGGTCCCCTGGCCGCCGGCCAGATCCTCGCCGCCGGTGCCGGCACCACTGGCGTGCTGCTGGCAACTTCACCGGGGTTGGTGATCGCCGCGCTGTCGATCCTGACCGTGATCGCCCGCACCGGAGCGATCGCCGAGTCTCGGCCAGAAGCTGCAAACTGAGCCCCGCTACCAAGAATTGTAGGAGCTCGCTCGCGAAGAACGCCAGGACACCGCGTGGCCCCAGGCAGTTAGCGTCATCGTTGACGACCTTCGTCGGAACGCCGCCCGGAGCAAGCTCGCTCCCACAGGTAACAGCGTTTGAGGTGTACGGAGGCCAAAAAACAAAACCCCTACCTGCGTGCGCAGATAGGGGTTTCGGAATTTAATCTTGACGATGACCTACTCTCACATGGGGAAACCCCACACTACCATCGGCGATGCATCGTTTCACTGCTGAGTTCGGGATGGGATCAGGTGGTTCCAATGCTCTATGGTCGTCAAGAAATTCGGGTACTGAACCGTTT